>JAWSUQ010000149.1:2482-6673 GCA_033549265.1 Bacillota bacterium | reverse complement strand
AGGCTTGTCCAGAGTAAGAACAATGGTTACCCTTTTGCAGTATAATGCCAAAGCCTCTATTACTTGTAGCTCCTGAGGCGAAAAATAATGGAACCCATCAATCCAAATCTCAGCATTTTTAATTTCGGGAGCTGAACTGACTTTGTCTACCAATAAGGACAAGTAGTCGTCGGCGTAAAAGTACTTATTAGCTAGTTCTTCTTCTAGCTCCTGATATATTAACGCCAAGTCTTGCAGCTTATCTAAAAAAACCTGCTGCCCCGCTCCCTCCAGCTTTCCGGAAAAATCCGCTAGTTTAGCCTTTAGCTTTGCCGGTTCTATGCAATATCGCTTTAGTTCAATTATTATTTCCTCCAGTTGCTCTGTGAAATCTAATTGCTCCGAGGCCCAATTAAACATCTTTAAGCTTTGGCGGTGCTTTTCTATTATCCGTCTAAGGAGCATGTTCATCCCTACACTGTTTAAGTGATAGCGCGACATTCCCCCTGCTTCCTGCAGCACCCGCCAAGCCAGCCTTGAAAAGCTAAATACCTGGGCTCGAATAATGCCATTAAGCCCAGGAGTTGTGCTAAGAAGATATTCCGATTGAAATGTCATTTGCTCCGGGACTAGATATATTAACGGATCACCTTGGGGCCTGTCCTTTAGCTGGCTACTTATTTCATTTAGGCAATAGTATGTCTTTCCTGTGCCTGCTCTACCAATTACAAACCGCAATCCCATAATCACTCACCTCTTAGGTTGATTTCTACAATAATGTGGTAAATTCCTCTGCCCAATTTTTTCATAATTACAGGCATTAGGTCCTAGGTTATTGTAGGAATTCGGGGTAGCGATGTAGAAGAGTTTAGCTTAAAATATTGCTGCCAGGAGGCTATTTATATGAATACTGTCAATGTTTTTTTTGAACGCAAGCTTACATGCCCCGTATGTGATATAAATTTTACCTCAACCGCAATCCGTCCCAGCAAAATAAAACGCAAAAAGACCCATAGTGATTTTTACGTTGACTATGAAGAGTTTAACCCAAATTATTACCTTGTCTTTGTCTGCCCCAAATGTGGCTATGCTTACCTGCAAAGCTCTCAACCGTTAAATCTGAATCAAAAGAATGTAATTAAAGAAAGAATAACCGTCAATTGGCGACCTCGAGATTTTGGTGGCAAGAGAGATGCAGCTACTGCCATAGAAGCATTTAAGCTAGCCCTGCTCTGCGGTCAGCTAACTGAGGAAAGGGACAACCTGATGGCAGGAATAGCAGTTCACATAGCTTGGATATATCGGGAGGCCCAGGATGAAGCCGATGAGCAGCGCTTTATGAAGCTGGCCCTCACTTATTATCAGCGGATTTTTGAGACAGCTACCTTTGAGGTGGACGTTGCCCGTAATCTTTATATGCTAGGAGAGCTGTCCCGAAGATTGGGAGACTTAGAGTCTGCTTTTAATTGGTTTAGAAAAATCATTGATGATAAGCGTATCAATGACGCTACCATCATTCGACTAGCCCGGGAGCAATATGCGGAAGCTAGAGAAGAATACAAGAGGCTAAAAAATCAAAATAGCGGCGGATAAAACGCAAAATCAAGCTGGAGGGCAAATACCTAGCCTGATTTTGTAAATGGTGGGCGCAAAGGAAAGTTTTTAGTTATTCAAATAGACAAACTGCACTTTTTCATCCTTTAATATTAGTTTTGCCGCAAAGCGACCGCCTTTGCTCGCTTTAAATCCCTTTATAACTCCGGTTTCTCCCTTCGTAATTAGCTGCCTTACCTGATTAGCAGATAGCCGCTTTTTGCCTACTAGACCGATAAAGAATTTGCACCCACTTTGCCAGCTAGTGCAACCATACCCTTTTTTGTTTTCTCTAATTTCCCCGGTTTTGCAGATTGGACAACTGCCTATACTCGACACCGCTTCAGATATATTAGCAGCTGTTGGTGTACCATTGGGGTTACTTTTAAGCTTGCTGCTTGGCTTACTAGGCTGCTTACTATACCGTTTACTTTCGTCCTTTACTTGTGCTTCTTTGGTAAAGCTAGCTTCCGGTAGCCCAGATTTTTTTGCCTCATTAACTATGTATTCTACGTAGTGCTTAATGCTTTCCATGAATCTTTCGGCAGGCAAGCTATTTTTAGCTATTGCTGCCAGCCCTTTTTCCCACTTACCTGTCATCTCAGCGGATTTAAGCTCAGCCGGTATGACATTTATTAAGCTTATACCTTTTTCAGTGGGAAGAAGAGCCTTTTTATTCCTAGTGACGTAGCCTACTTTAATTAACCGTTCAATAATAGCTGCTCTAGTAGCAGGGGTTCCTAGGCCGCCCTCCTTTAACTGCTCCTTAAGTTCCTCATCCTCCACAAATCTCCCTGCGTGCTCCATGGCAGATAACAGGCTGGCCTCTGTATAAGGCGATGGAGATTTTGTTTCCTTCTCCAAAATATTTACCTTGTCCACATGCACTACATAATTTTTTGCAAGGGCTGGCAAATCTTGCTCTAAAAGCTCCGTATCCCTCTTGTTCCTTTCTCTGCTAGACCGGTCCTTTTCCTCATGCTGATACAATCCCTTCCAGCCTAGCTGAGATATTTCCTTACCTTTGGAAATAAAGCTCTCATCAGCAACTTCAGTAATAATGGTTGTTAGAGTATACTGAAAGCTTTCAAAAAAAACTGCAAAAAACCTGCGCACAATTAAATCGTAAATCCTCTTCTCACCGAGTCCGAGCTTTGCCAATACCGGAGAAATAGCATTAGGAATAATAGCATGATGATCAGATACTTTAGCATCATTCACTAGCCTGCTAGTTATAGGCAGCTTCTCTAAGCTCAAGATATGGCCTGCATATTGACGGTATGGATCAACCGCCAGCTTGGCGATTGTTGGCTTTATTAAGCTAATCATATCTTTACTTAAGTATCTGCTGTCTGTCCTGGGGTAGGTGATTAGCTTATGCCTTTCATACAGGCTTTGACTAGTTGTTAGGGTCTCCTGAGCCGACATCCCAAACTTTTTATTAGCATCTCTTTGAAGCTCTGTTAAGTCGTACAAAAGAGGCGGCAGCTCTTTTTTGCTCTCTTTTTTGACATCTACAATCAAGCCATCTTTTCCCGAAACCTTATCAGCAATAGCTTTTGCTTCAATTTGATGGTAGGTTCTAGTTTCTTCAGTTTTTTTGTTATACCATAATCCTGAAAATTCCTGAAAAATAGCCTCAACCTGCCAATAGCTCTGAGGCTTGAAGTCATCAATTTCTTTTTGCCTTTGTACCAGCATAGCTAAAGTTGGTGTCTGAACACGACCAATAGATAGCAATTCTTTATACTTAATGGTAAAAGCTCTGGACGCATTTATCCCCACTAGCCAGTCTGCCTCCGAACGGCATTTGGCGGAGTAGTAAAGCTGGTCATAATCTTTGGCGGGCTTTAACCTTTGGAAGCCCTCTTTGATGGCTGAATCTGTCATGCTGGAAATCCAAAGCCGCTGAACTGGCTTATTACACTGGGCCAGCTGATAAATATATCGAAAGATCAGTTCACCTTCTCTTCCAGCATCTGTAGCACAGATAACAGATTTAACTTCCTGACTATTCATAAGCTCTTTGACAATTCGAAACTGCTTATATGTAGTTTTAGCCGGTTTCAGTGCCATAGGTGATGGAAGGATAGGCAAAGTATCTATTGACCACTTCTTATACTTCTGGTTATATTCCTCTGGCTCCTGCAGCATAGCTAGATGGCCTATAGCCCAAGTTACTATATACTGATTATTAGCTAATTGCCCGTCTCTCTTTTGCCTACACCCCAATACTCTGGCAATATCACGGCCAACTGCTGGTTTCTCCGCAACAACTAATATTTTCACAACAAAATCACCCTTTTTACTTTCTAACCGCCAGTAGTTTATCTTCTTCGTTAATATGAGTTACCAGCCATTCAATTATCAATACCTGGAGCTCTATGATAAACTCCTCGGAGATATCTTGTTTTACAAACTTCTGATAAAGCTTATACACCTCCATAATGAAATAGGTATGCTGCTGTCGATGCTTTTCAAAATGCTGATAACCTGAGGTAATCATAAAGCTTTCCTCAGCACCAAAATGCTCCACCACATAGTTAATCAGATATTTCATAGCGTCATCTATTTTCTCGCAAGACTCCTCATTCTTTTCAGCAATGCTAAATATCTCTT
>JAWSUQ010000149.1:0-2472 GCA_033549265.1 Bacillota bacterium | reverse complement strand
AAATGCTTTTATGCTGTGCATCAATAGAATCAATACCCGTTTTTAAATCTTCATTCCACCAAAACATTTGCACTCCTCCTTAGCAATAAAATCTAGGACTTTCTTGTTTAATATTTATAAATATTATTCGACCTTTTGAAAATATTACCTGCAACATATTAAAGTAAAAAAAACCACTGAGGCTTTTACCTCAGCGGCTACGGGAAAATATTAATAATGTAAATGAGTCTGTTGATAGATTTTGTAGATATTGTACGCGATATAAGGACCGAAGAAAAAGCCTAATACTAATAAGGCATCCATTTAAGTCGCCTCCTCCCAATTTGAAACATTTTCCTTACCTTTAATTTACAACTTTTCTCTTGTGAAAGCAATAACTTTAACTAAAGTAGTAATATTAAAATTAATCGTACTTTCCATAATTTTCATTAAATTTGTACAAGCGCTCTCAATCACTATCCTTGTCTATCAAAGACCTATTTAGATTGGGTCGATCTATTTCTCTAAGAACTATCTTTAACTAACTGGTCGCTTTCGGACAATCCGCTTCCGTACTATTCCCTTGAGCATCTCGATTTCTTCCATTTTTAATAGTCCTGTAATTGCTAGATAAAGTAAGCCTGCTACGGCTATTGTTGCTCCTACTTGAATAATCTGGTTAAGTTTAACCGATAAATCAATTAATCCTTCTATTAGATTGGCCATGCCATATGCTACAGCACCCATTATCACCGAAGCTAATCCAGTCTTGGCAAACGAAACTAATAATTTTCGCCCACCAATGGCACCTAGCTTCCGCCGAATGAAATATGAAAGCATTACCATGCTGTATATCCCAGCCAGGGAATTTGCTAGAGCCAGTCCACCATGTCCCCATACTCTGATAAGTAGAAGGTTTAATACAAAATTGATAATAATTGTAGTAAAGGCAATCTTAACTGGAGTAGTGGTATCCTCCAATGCATAAAAGCTTCGGTTAAGCACGTGGTTAGCCGAATAGGCAGCAATACCGAAAGCATAGAAGAACAGGGCATACGCAGTGGTACTAGTAGCTTCAGGGGTAAAGCTGCCCCACTGAAACAACAATCTGACAATAGGAACTCCCAGAGCCATTAATCCTACCGCTGCTGGCAAGGTTACAAAAATAACTGTTCTAATACCTAAATTCATAGTACTCTTAAATGTTTCGTCTTGTTTTTTGGCTGCCTGCTCAGTCAAGGTAGGAAAGACTGCCACTGCAATAGCAACCGCAAAGATCCCAATTGGCAGCTGCATAATGCGTTGTGCTGCTCTTAAGGCTGATACAAGACCTTCAGGAAGAGTAGAAGCCAAATTCTGATTGATAATTAAATTTAAGTTGACTACTGACAGCCCTATTAACATTGGCGCCATTAATATTGCTACTCTTTTAACCCCTGGATGACGCCAATTAAAGCTTAAGGTATACTTCCAACCAAGTCTTAGAACTGCTGGCAGCTGCACTGCGAAATTCAGCACAGCACCCATCACAACCCCGATGGCAAAGCCTACGATACCAAAGTGATTGATTAATAACAGCCCAAATATAATTATACCTGCATTGTAGGCTACACCAGCAATTGCAGGAGCTGTAAATTCTTTATAGGAATTTAAGATCCCTACCATAATCCCAGACAAACTGATAAAGAACGCTTGTCCGAACATAATTCTTGACATTTTTACTGTTAAGGCGACTGTTTCCGCCTCATTCCTAAAACCTATAGCTACTAAGGGGATTAACCACGGGGTAAAAATCAATCCTAAAGTAATTCCAACTAATAAGACAACCACCGCTATATTAAAAATGATGCTTGCTACTTCCCAAGCCTCTTTTTCATTATTTTTAGCTAGATAACCGCTAAATACAGGAATAAAAGCAGCGCTAAACGCACCACCCATTAGTAATATTGATAAAAAATCCGGAATGGCAAAGGCTGCATTGTATGCGTCAGTAGTTCTATTTTGTCCAAATTGCGAATAAATCACGACATCTCTGGCATAGCCAAGAATCCTCGAAAACAACATGGCAACCATGATGACACTAGCAGCCTTGGCTACTGACTTTGTCTGAATCTCTCCCATAAATTTCTCTCCCCTACCTAGTCTGTTACTTACTATACCACTTTTTGCCTCTAATTTCACTAGTTATTTAGCAATAGCATGCATTGATTCCATGGCTATGTTCAGGATAATTACAGTTATGTAGACAGAGAGAAAACAAAGCCAAAATATAAATTTTAGATATTTTACAGTTTTGTCAATGATTCTTCTGTTCATGCTTATACTCACCTACTCTTAAACTTCAAAGTACCGTAAATAATATTGCCCAATAGCTACAATCTTGCCACTTTTGCTAAAAATTATAACAGCCACCATCCCTGAATGAAGGTGGCTGAATATTGTAGATTTAGCTGCTGCTTCTTTTGTTGCTGAATATCTAGCAGCATTTCTTTT
>JAWSUQ010000148.1:0-6674 GCA_033549265.1 Bacillota bacterium | reverse complement strand
GTAATAGGATACCTATTCAGGTTAAGCCTATTTCCAGAGTCCAAGTTTTTGAGCAACTTAAACAGCAAAACTCATTTTATCTGTTTTTAATGAGCTTTATCGGGCTACTTTTTTTTGTAACCTCTGGCAGCATTCTTTACTTTAAGCTTAATAATGATATTGATAATACAAGGCACAAGTATAATATCCTTGCTAAGATAGGCATTGGTGATAAGGAAATGATGGGGATAATTGCTAAAGAATTAAAGGTGGTATTTTTCCTGCCTCTTATTTTAGGAACTATGCTTGGGTATGCATTTATCTGGATTTTAACTGTGAATGTTTCTATTAGAGCACAGATAATGCTTAATACGTTAGTGATAGTAGGAGTGTATTTTATCTTTCAAAGCATTTACTATATTTTAGCCAAAAGGAAGTATGCCGAAAATATTTTTAGTTGAATGCTGTTATCCCGTTGCAGTAAAGAATAAAGCATAGCCGACTGAATAGTAAAGTTGTTTTTTACAAAAACCACTGATATCCCCGTTACGGTGAACCGTACCATAAATAACTGCGGTTTTCTCTGTGATTAAGTGTTTCTAACATATAATCAAGTTTGTTATGCAAAATGCAAAGGAAGTTAAAAAGACAATACTCCACCAATTATGCGATAAAGTCAGCAAATTAAAATGCTGGCTTTTTTTATGTTGAATTTCTAAATTTTAACGGAGTTTTTCCATAAGTCTTTCTGAACATCTTAGAAAAGTTTGCAGAATAATTATAGCCAACTTTATTAGCAATATCCTCAATACTTAAATCTGTTGTAGATAACAGGTTTGCAGCAACGTTCATTTTAAGCTTATTTGTATATTCACCAATTGACATATGATAGTATTTTGAAAATCCAGCCTTTAATTTTTGTTCATTTAAAAATACCATCATACTTAAAGCTTTAATAGAAGGGGGATTATAATAATTTTTTTCCAAAATGTCATGGGCTTGTTTAATAGCATTAATATCGGAAGAGGTTAGTTTAATTTTTCTGTTAGTGCCTATAGTAATGTTTCCATAGTTAATTTGATTCGTAAAAGCATTTTCATTAGATTTAGTCACCTCATTTATTAAAATAGCTAAACACTCTAATATTTTACTTTCAAGATAGATGCTATTTAAGGAATTTTCATGATTTAAGCTTTGTAATTGATGAATAATT
Source organism: Bacillota bacterium (assembly GCA_033549265.1). Classification (GTDB taxonomy): domain Bacteria; phylum Bacillota; class Desulfitisporia; order Desulfitisporales; family JAWSUQ01; genus JAWSUQ01. The sequence continues at coordinate 5,482 of JAWSUQ010000148.1, read as the reverse complement.
TCAGTAATCTCTATAGGTAAATAAATATAAGTATAATTTTTAATAAGAGAACTAAAATCATCAATCTGATTCGGAAAATTAGGTTTTATTATATCCGTAAAATACTTTTCAAAAATAGTTATTTCAGTTCCATGAAAATGTTGACCTTTCTTCCAGTTTTGCTCACACTTCAAATCTTTTTCAATAACAAAGAAAGATGAGGGAGTAAAAGATGATACAGGCTTGTTTTCAATTTTAAATTGGGTGACGCCTTCATAAACTACACCAAAACGCATCAATAGGTCAGGATTGTCAAAAGAAAGGGAAAAATCCCTAGGTATTGTATAATCCGCAATAAGTAAATCATAATAACCATCTCTGGAATAATTAATTAGGTAGCCAAGGTCAGGATTATTTTTATTTGTATATAAAATATAGTTATCGTACTCAATTTTTTGAAAGGTTAATTGCTCCAAAAATGCTGCTTTAGATTCTTCATAAGATCTTACCTTCATAAACATTCCCCTCCTTAACCAAATTATAATCTCTTACTTAAAATTATTCAACGTATTAATTTAGTAAGTTGTAAAAATAATCAATTTAGGTGCAGCTATTGAAATGAAAATGATTATCATGTACAATTACTGTTGTGAAATGAAAATAATTATCGGTTAGTAAGATGCAATTAAAAAATATTAAAAGGGGGTAAGAGGATGATTCGTCTATATACAGAGGCTCTAAGCATTAGCCATGGTGACCATTTAATAGTAAAGGATCTAAGTGCGCAAATTCCTGATAAAAAAATTACCACAATTATCGGTCCCAATGGATCTGGCAAGTCAACACTATTAAAGGCCATGACTCGAATTATACCCCACCAATCAGGGGTAATTGTTTTAGACGGTAAAAACATATCAACTGAAGATACAAAAATGTTAGCTAAGAAAATGGCAATCCTTCCACAAACACCAGAAAGCCAAAATGGATTAACTGTTGGTGAATTAGTTTCCTATGGACGCTTTCCATATCAAAGAGGTTTTGGAAGATTGACCAAAACAGACTACGAAGTCATTGATTGGGCACTAGATGTTACCGGAACAATTGAATTTAAGTTTCGTAGTCTAGATACTCTATCGGGAGGCCAGCGCCAAAGAGTATGGATTGCAATGGCTCTCGCTCAAGAAACTGAAATAATTTTTCTAGACGAACCTACTACCTACTTAGATATGGCCCACCAGCAAGAGGTGTTAGAGTTATTGCAAAAGCTCAATCTAGAAGAAAAGCGAACGATTGTGATGGTTCTTCATGATTTAAATCAAGCCGCTAGGTTTGCAGACTATATTATCGCTTTGAAAGATGGAAAAATTGCAAAGGCAGGTGATTCTGAAGAAGTAATGCAGCATGAAGTCTTAAAAAATGTCTTCAATATTGATGCCGAAATCGGCAGGGATCCTAGAACCAATAAACCAATGTGCCTAACTTATAACTTAATAAAAGGAGAAATGAAAAATGAGAAAAATATTAATTTCAATCATGCTTACGCTCTTACTAATTGTTAGTGGTTGCGGTAATAACGAAACCACTTCAGGAACTAACACCAGTGGAGAAAATAAAACAGAAACAATTATATATCAATCAGAGAATGGACCTATTGAAGTTCCAGCCAATCCTCAGCGTGTTGTTGTACTGTCTGCTTTTAACTCTGGCAGTGTAATGGCCTTCAATGTAAATATTGTAGGAATAGATTCTTGGTCTAAAGCAAATCCCCGATATCAAGAATATCTTAAAGATGCTATAGAGGTGTCTGATGAAAGCTTGGAAAAGATTATTGAATTAGAGCCAGATTTAATTATAGCTCCATCAACAAGTAATAACATTGATAAATTACAAGCAATTGCTCCTACTGTCACATATACATATGGCAAAGTAGATTACTTAACACAGATTCTGGAGATCGGAAAAGTATTAAACAAAGAAAAAGAAGCACAAGATTGGATTGATGATTTTAAAAAGCGTGCAAAGCAGGCTGGGGAAGAAGTCAAAGCAAAAATCGGTGCTGAGGCAACGGTTTCCGTAATAGAAAGCTATGAAAAACAGCTTTATGTATTTGGTGATAATTGGGGCCGTGGTACAGAAATTCTTTACCAGGAAATGAAACTTAAAATGCCTGAAAAAGTAATAGAAACTGCGTTAAAAGATGGTTGGTATGCGTTATCACCGGAGGTTCTTCCGGAGTTTGCTGGAGACTATGTAATCTTTAGTAAAAATCTAGATGCAGACAATTCCTTCCAAGAGACAAATACATATAAAAACATACCGGCAGTGAAAAACAATCGAGTTTTTGAAGTTGATGCTAAAGAGTTTTACTTTAATGACCCAATTACCCTTGATTTTCAATTAGATTTCTTTAAGAAAAGCTTTTTAGGTAATTAGTATTTAGAGAGAGGAATTCTTATTTAAAGAATTCCTTCTTATTTTATTATAAATGCAAGAAATGAGAGATAAACAATGAAAGAAAATATAATGGCTGTTGATTTTTTACAAAAATTAATTTTAGGAATACTTGCCTTTCTTATAATGTTTATTGTTGCTTTGGTATTTGGGGCAGCAGATATTGCTGTCAAAGATGTATGGTTGGCCCTAATATCCAATGAGTTGGGGGATCGAGCCACAATTATTCGTGAGATTCGTTTGCCTAGGGTAATAGCGGGAATTTTTGTTGGAGCAGCGCTAGCAGTGTCGGGAGCTATAATGCAAGGAATAACTAGAAATCCCCTTGCTGATCCGGGATTATTGGGATTAACTGCTGGTGCTAATGCTTTCTTAGCTATTACTATTGCTTTTGTGACAAAAGCAAATTATTTGATAATAATGCTTGCATGCTTTTTCGGGGCAGCTATTGGTGCTGCTCTAGTTTTTGGAATTGGTGCCATGAAAAAAGGTGGTTTTTCTCCTTTGCGGATAGTTTTAGCGGGCGCTGCAGTATCGGCCTTTTTGCATGCTATTACTGAAGGTATTGGTATTTATTTTAGGGTATCAAAAGAGGTATCAATGTGGACCTCTGGGGGGTTATTAGGGACATCCTGGAACCAGCTGCAGGTTATAATTCCCTTTATTACCTTAGGCATCCTTGTCGCTCTGATGTTGTCAAGGCAGCTTACCATTTTAAGCTTAAGTGAAGAAGTTGCCGTTGGATTAGGGCAAAAGATTCTCCATATCAAAGTTTTTCTTTTCTTAATCATTATAATTTTGGCAGGTGCTTCTGTTGCCCTTGTGGGAAACTTGGCATTTGTAGGGCTTATGGTTCCCCATATTGTACGTGCAATTGTTGGTACCGATTATCGCTTTATCATACCTATGTCAGTAATTTTAGGGGCCATCACAATTCTTATTGCCGATACACTTGCCCGTACAATAAATGCCCCATTTGAAACACCGGTAATTGCTATTGTTGCAGTAATGGGCTTGCCATTTTTTTTATTTATTACACGTAAAGGGAGTAAAATATCCTTATGATTCACCAGAGCTTAATAAAAAAACAACGATTAATACTATGTATTTTGTTGGTACTTGTGATGATAACTATTATTATAGGGCTAGGACAAGGACATTCTTCACTATCTTATAAAAGATTGCTCCCGACTTTACTTGGTTATGGCAATTTTAAAGAGGAATTTGTCTTATATTCGATTAGATTACCAAGAATCATTATTACACTGCTGGCAGGCACAGCCCTTGCATTATCAGGAGCTATCTTACAAGGAATAACTCGAAATGATTTAGCTGACCCAGGTATTATTGGCATTAACTCCGGAGCGGGAGTAGCTGTGACACTTTTCTTTTTATACACTCCTGTTAATGTGGTTCCCTTCGCTTTTTTAATACCAGTTGTAGCATTTGTTGGTGCTTTTATTACTGCTGGCTTAATTTATTTATTCTCCTATGATAGGCAGACAGGTATTCAACCTTTAAAAATGGTCATTATTGGAGTAGGATTCTCCATGGCCCTTTCTGGGGTCATGATCTTACTTATATCTGGAGCTGACCGGTTACGGGTGGAATTTATTTCGAAATGGCTAGCAGGTAATATTTGGGGGGCAGATTGGCCCTTTATTTGGGCGATTCTCCCATGGCTAATTATATTGATTCCCTTTATTTTATATAAGGCGCCACGCTTGAATCTACTTAGTCTAAGTGAGCCCGTAGCAATTGGAGTAGGTGTACCAATTCAAAAAGAACGGAAACAACTCTTAATAGCAGCTGTGGCCTTGGCTGCTTCAGCAGTTTCTGTTACTGGAGGAATTGCCTTTATTGGCCTAATGGCTCCCCATATGGCAAAAGCTTTACTAGGACCTAGGAATCAGCTAACTATTCCTGTGACAATTTTGCTGGGTGGTTGGCTATTATTAGTGGCTGATACAGTAGGACGCAATTTAGTTGAGCCAGCAGGTATACCAGCAGGAATTATGGTGGCCTTAATCGGAGCCCCTTATTTCGTATATTTATTGTTAAGAAAATAAAGCATCAACTGCGTTTGTAAGGAGTGGAGATAATGTTCCGAATGTTCCAGGGTTTGAATGAGTTGATTAGTAATCGCTACGTTCAAGCCATAATTTTGTCAAGCGTTTTTCTGCAATTAGGAATATGGGTTAGAAATTTTGCAATTTTGTTATTTGTGATGGATCAGACAGGAAATAATCCTGTTGCTGTATCTTTAATTTTAGTGGCAGAATATGTGCCTATTTTTATATTCTCTTTAGTGGGAGGAACATTTGCTGATCGTTGGAGACCAAAGAATACCATGATTTGGTGTGATTTTCTTAGCGCTATATCTGTCTTTTTTGTACTGCTAACCATTATCTACGGTTCGTGGAAGGCTATATTCTTTGTGACATTGATCTCAACAATACTCTCACAATTCTCTCAACCCTCAGGTATGAAGCTATTTAAAAAGCATATTCCCAAGGATCAATTGCAAACAGGAATGGCGATGTATCAAACTTTTTTATCTAGTTTTATGATATTTGGCCCTGTTTTAGGAACTCTAATTTATCAAAAATATGGAATAAACATATCTATTACAGTTATGGGTATTGCATTTTTATTTTCAGCAGTTGTTTTATTACTAGTACCTCCAGATAAAAAGATAATTAAAGATGAAGTAGTATCGGACTTTTGGAATGAGCTTAAGGAAGGTTTACTTTATGTCTTGCAGAAAAAAATTCTTAGTACCTTAGGTTTGGTATTTGTCTTTGCTGGTTCTGCTGTAGGCATAGTACAGGCTCTAGGAATATTCATAGTCATTGAGAGGCTTGGATTACCCAAAGAATATTTTCAATGGTTATTAGTTGTCAACGGAGTTGCTATGCTTATAGGTGGAGTGATTATAGTAGGGTTAGCTAAAAAGTATGCACCGCAAACTCTTTTAACAATAGCTCTTTTGATAAACGCAATTAATGTCATTGGGATTGCGGTATCAACTAACTGGCATCTAACCTTATCC
>JAWSUQ010000147.1:0-6675 GCA_033549265.1 Bacillota bacterium | reverse complement strand
AGATAACAGATCAATATGTTCTGTATATTAAGGAGATGGAAATATTAGATTTAGATGTGGCTAGCGAATTTTTGGTGATGGCTGCCAAGCTTATTGCTATCAAGGCGAGAATGCTGCTGCCTAAATCCCCCCTAGCAGATAATGAGGATGGGGAAGAAATTGATCCTAGAGAAGAGCTGGTCAATCAATTGTTGGAATATCAAATGTTTAAAGAAATTGCCGGCTATTTAAAGCAGCAGGAGCGCTATTCGGGCCAAATTTTTAAAAGGAATATGGATCCTGAGGAAATGATGGAGCTATATGGCGGCAAGGCAAAATTAAAAAATTTAACTTTAAAAGGCCTTACTGAAGCATTTAATAGAGTGCTAAACCAGTTAAATAGAGAAGATTCCTACACAGAAATTAATGTTGAGGAAATAACTATTGAAGTAAAAATGCAGGAGATTATTAAGAAGCTGTTTCTAAATGAAAATGGGGTTCGGTTTTCAGAGCTGTTTTCTAGCAACAGCAGCGTTAGAGAAGTAGTGGTTACTTTTATAGCCCTTCTAGAGCTAGCTAAATCTCAACAGTTAACTTTAGAGCAAAATACGCTTTTTGGAGATATAATCTTATTGAGAAATATTAGTACTGACACTGTAGAGGAGGGCTAGCCTTGGTTGTAATGTTTCCTAAAGAAAGCAAAGCAATAATTGAGGCATTACTGTTAGTAGCCTACGAGCCCTTGACAATCTCGAAAATAGCTGAAGTATTAGAGCTTTCGGAAGAGGATATCGAGGAATTAATTGCTGAGTTAATTGAATCCTATAACTTAGAGGGCAGGGGTTTTCGAATAATGAATGTCGCAGGGGGCTATCAGCTAACTACTAGGCCTGAGCATGCTGAATATATCGAAAAGCTCTATCAGCCTGTAGCCACCGGCTTATCAAAAGCATCATTAGAAACCTTAGCAATTATCGCTTATAAGCAGCCTATTACCCGCAGTGAAATCGAAGTAATTAGAGGTGTAAAGGTAGATAGATCTTTAACAACCTTGAGTGAAAAAGAATTAATCAAAGAAGTGGGGCGCAAGGAGGGGCCAGGTAAGCCGATCCTATACGGGACTACTAATGAATTTTTACAGCATTTCGGTCTTATTTCCCTCGATGAATTACCTAGTGTCGAAAAATTTGTGGAAATTGTTGAGAAGTCAATGGAAGAAAATGCATAAATAATGAATAAGAGGGAAAAATAACCATGTTACCACTAACGAAGGGTGGTTTAACATGGTTATTTTATTTGTCTTGCTATTGCTATTAGCAATAATAATTTTTTTTAGCCCACTACAAATTCAAGTAGTAGCCCACCATAGTGACAAAAATGATGAGGTATTCTTTAAGTTTTACCTTTTATGGGGGATAATTAAATTTAAAGTATCTGTTAAGTCACTGGAGCTAGGATTAGCCAAAGTAGCTAGTATCATTCATTTAAATCAAGAAAAAACTCAGAAGAGCTTAGAAGTGGAGCGAATTGTTGAACTAATAAAGATGGTAAATCTAAATCTAATGCTTCAGCTGTGGCAGTTTAGAAAAAAATTTATTCCGCCAGTACAGTGCAGCCAAGTCATCTGGATCACCAAGGTAGGCTTAGGTGATGCTGCCGCTACAGGAGTTACAGCAGGATTTTTTTGGAGTGTTAAGGGGTTACTTTATTCCTTTATTCGGCAACGGGAAAAATGGCAATTAAAAAAAACTGAGCTTAAAGTAATTCCAAACTTTCACAAAAAAGAGTTTGAAATTAACATTGATTGCATATTTAAATTTAGTATCGGTCATATTATTATTGCCGGAATAAAACTAGCTGGATATGTGCTGTATTTCCGGATAAAAGGGGGTGAACCTAGTGGCAGACCATCCAATAGAAGCGTTAATGAAAACAGCTATGGAAAGTATTAAAGAAATGGTAGATGTGAACACGGTAGTAGGTGATCCTGTTGAGGCGCCAGATGGAAGTGTCATTATTCCTATTTCTCGGGTAACCTGCGGTTTCGCTGCAGGCGGTAGTGAATTCGAAGCTGGCAACGGTGGTGGCGGTGAAGGCCCTTTGCCCTTTGGTGGAGGTAGCGGGGCAGGGGTATCAGTACATCCTATGGGCTTTTTAGTAGTGGGCAACAATCAGGTTAGATTATTGCCGGTAGAAGGAAATCAGGTTATGGATAGAGTCTTAGACTTAGCTCCTCAGGTTGTGGACAAAATTCATAATATGCTTAAGAAAAATGATAAAAATGCACCTTCTGAAGAAGAAACTGAAAAGTGGCAAGGAGGAGTTTAAGCGCTTAGGCGCTTTTTTTCTTACTCTTTAAAAACTAGGCTTGCGCTAATTGTCTAAGGACTTGGCGCAAGCCTAGTTTTATTAAGATGGTTCTATTTCACAACTTGGACTCATATGTTTACTAGGAGAATATCTGGAGGGTGAAACATGGTTAATCTAATCTGGCTGATACTTCTAGTAACAGGAATAATAACAGCAGCTGCCAGAGGGCGGGTAGAGCTGGTGACAGAGGCGGCGATGGAAGCAGCAAGAAGTGGTGTCACTATTTCTTTTGAAATTATTGGGGTAATGGCCTTATGGCTTGGAATCATGAAAATAGCCGAAAAAGGCGGCTTAATAGAGCTGCTGGCCAAGGTAGTGCAGCCGATTACTCGATTGTTGTTCCCTAGTGTACCAAAGGAGCATCCAGCCATGGGCTCTATCATAATGAATATCAGCGCTAATGTGCTGGGCTTAGGCAACGCAGCTACCCCTTTTGGTCTAAAGGCTATGCAGGAACTGCAAACCTTAAATCCTAACAAGGAAGAGGCCAGCGACGCTATGTGTACCTTTTTAGTATTGAACACCTCTTGTATTACCATTTTGCCTGCTACCGTCATTGCTATCAGAGTAGCTGCTGACTCAGCAGGGCCAACAGACATTGTGGGCACTACCATATTTGCTACAACTGTGGGAACCTTAGTTGCCCTTACCTTAGACCGCATTCTAAGAAATTTATCTAGAAAGGGAAGTTAAGCATATGGCCATATTTATTAGTGAGATTTCCAAGTGGGCGGTCCCTTTTCTGCTGTTAATTATTCCCCTTGTAGCTCATTTTAAAAAAGTAAAGGTCTATGAAGCCTTTGTGGAAGGGGCAGAACAAGGGTTTAATACCGCTATTAAGATAATACCATTTTTGGTGGGAATGTTAGTGGCAATTGGGGTGTTTCGAGCATCTGGAGCCATGGAAGTATTGGTAAACATCTTAAAGCCAATAATGTCGTTTTTAGGTGCTCCCGGAGAAATTATTCCTTTAGTTATCATGCGGCCCCTATCAGGTGGCGGCGCCTTGGGCATAACAGCTGAGTTAATCCAAATCTATGGACCCGACAGCTTTATCGGCAGACTGGCATCTACCATCCAAGGCAGTACCGATACGACCTTTTTTGTCTTAACCGTTTATTTTGGTTCCGTAGGCATCCGGCGCTATCGCCATGCTCTGACAGTAGGTCTGATTGCTGACCTCACAGGGTTTCTAGCTTCTCTTTACATTGTCAGCTTAGTTTTTGGTTAGATTCTTTTATATATGGATAAAATGTGGTAATATAAACAATAAATACTAAGGGGACGAATTAACTTGGAGGAGCGGTTGCAAAAATTTTTAGCTAATGCCGGGATAGCCTCAAGAAGAAAGGCTGAGCAGCTGATACTTGAGGGTAAGGTAATAGTCAACGGCGTAATAACTACGGAGCTTGGTACGAAAATCAACCCAGCTAAGGATGTTGTAAAAGTAAAAGGTCAGCCTGTAAAAGCAGCAGAGCAAAAGGTTTATTATATGCTTAATAAGCCTAGCGGTTATATCACCACAGTAAAGGACCAGTTTAATAGACCTTCCGTCATGACCATATTAGCGGATATTCATGAGCGCATTTATCCTATTGGCCGCCTTGATTATGAGACCGAGGGACTCCTGCTCTTAACTAATGACGGTGATTTAGCCTATAAGCTTACTCATCCTAGTAAAAAGGTGGACAAGACCTATCAGGTGCTGATAGATGGAGAAATTACCGATTTGTCCTTGGACAAGCTAAGAAAAGGGGTAGCGCTAGATGACGGCGTGACGGCGCCGGCTCAAGCTAGCGTCTTAAAAAAATGGCCCCACCAGACCTTGCTGGAACTGATTATTCATGAAGGAAAGAATAGACAGGTACGTCGAATGTTAGATGCCGTTGGCCATAAGGTAAAGTATTTAAAAAGAGTAAAAATTGGCCCAATAGCCCTGAAAAATCTGGCTGTTGGTCAATATAGAGCATTGTCACAGAGAGAAATTACTATACTGCAAAACCTATAGCAACATGGAGCTATGCTAGTAAATAAGAACCATGCTTGTAATTTAAAGGAGGTATTTATGAGCACTGATAATAACATGCTGAATAAAGGACTAGTTCAAATATATACAGGAAACGGCAAAGGCAAGACTACTGCTGCTTTAGGTCTAGCCATGCGAGCCTCGGGACAAGGCCTAAAGGTTATCATTATTCAATTTATGAAGATGGGTCAGTATTATGGAGAGGTTAAAAGCATTGAGCTTTTACCTAATATTCAATTGGAGTCTTATGGTAGAAAAGGGTTTGTATATAGAGATGGTGTACAGCCTGAAGATCTTACTTTGGCTGAAAAGGCCCTGAGTCGAGCCAGAGAGGCTATTAACCAAAATGGCTGTGACCTGCTGATACTAGATGAAATTAATAACGCCCTTTATTATAAGCTAGTAACAGAGGCCCAGGTGCTTGAATTGATTGCGGACAAGCCAGAACAAATGGAATTAGTGCTTACCGGGAGGAACGCCCCCGAGTCAATTATGAATAGCGCTCACCTAGTGACAGAAATGCGAGAAATAAAACACCCTTATCAAATAGGCATTAAAAGTCGAAAGGGAATTGAATTCTAATTAAGTGGAGGGTAACCTATGGTAAAGATTAAAGTGGGGGATGAGATAGTCCAAAGCAATATAACTGTGAAGATTAGACTTGATTATAAGGGTATTAACAAGCCATCAAGATTTTTATTTGGTACTAAAAACACCGAAAAGGTAGCAGAGGAAATTCGAGAGCAGAAGGTGGCACTTTTAAGAAATGTACCGTTACAGGGAATAAATATTGTAGACATCGACTTAAGCGCAGATATATATACGGTGATGGATGAAAAGCTTGGAGACGAGGTAGCCTATGCCCCTGTATCACTGACCCTTCATGCAGACACCTTAGAGGATGTAGTTAGATTCATCTTAAAAGAGGAATTTAGAAAAATTGAAATAGTAGAGCCTGATAACATGCTGCTAACTAAGTCGGATATGGAAAGGCTGCTATTTAAAATGAACCAAGAAATAGCTATTTATCGAGAAAACCTGGAAAGAAAGTATAATCAAAAATAATTATCTAACTTGCAGGAAAAGATAAAAATAAGTCGAATATAAAGCAGGATATACAGCATTTTTTTGTATTGTACATATAAAGGGAGGAATTAAATATGGTAAAGATGTATTATGATCAGGATGCAGACCTTAGTTTACTACAAAATAAAACAATAGCAGTATTAGGATATGGCAGTCAAGGTCATGCTCAAGCCCAAAGCTTAAACGATACTGGGTTAAACGTTGTGGTAGGGTTGCGAAAGGGAAGCCAATCATGGGCTAAGGCGGAAGCCGATGGCCTTACTGTAAAAACTATTGCTGAAGCAGCTGAATGCGCGGATATTATCCAAATCCTATTGCCCGATGAGTATCAGGCCGATGTTTATCAGCAGGATATTAAGCCATACTTAACAGAAGGAAAAGTTCTAATGTTTTCCCATGGCTTTAATGTTCACTATGGTCAAATTAAGCCTCCCGCAAACGTCGATGTAATGCTGGTTGCACCTAAAAGTCCTGGTCACTTAGTACGACGCATGTATGAGCAAGGCGCTGGAGTGCCTGGACTAGTTGCTATCCACCAGGATTATACTGGGAAGGCGTTAGACTACGGCTTAGCTTATGCCAAAGGTATTGGATGTACTAAGGCTGGTGTAATTGAAACTTCCTTCAAGGAAGAAACAGAAACTGATCTTTTTGGTGAGCAGGTTGTGCTTTGTGGTGGTATGTCCGAGTTAGTAAGAGCTGGCTTTGATACCCTAGTAGAGGCGGGCTATTCTCCAGAAATGGCATATTTTGAATGCCTACATGAGTTAAAGCTGATTGTAGATTTAATGTATGAAGGCGGCATTAGTTGGATGAGATACTCCATCAGTGACACTGCCCAGTGGGGAGACATGGTAACTGGACCTCGCATTATCACTGAAGAGACAAGAAAAGAAATGAAGAAAATCCTTAAAGAAGTACAAAACGGCAAGTTTGCTAAGGATTGGATTTTAGAAAATAAGGCTAACAGACCACAGTTTATCAGTATGGCTCGTCAAGGTGAAGAGCATGAAATTGAGCGAGTTGGCAAGCAGCTTCGTGAAATGATGCCTTGGTTAAAGCAAAAAAAATAATGGCTAGCAGAGTTAAAAATAAGTGAAAGGGCTTTATCCTTTCACTTTTTTTACAAGTATTAGCCAAAGAATAGGGAAGCAGAAATAGAGGTAATATATATTTTAGCTAATACTATAATTATAATATAGAGAGTTGAGATA
>JAWSUQ010000146.1:0-6774 GCA_033549265.1 Bacillota bacterium | reverse complement strand
CTAAGCTTATTATTTGCAGTTTCAGTGGCATTTACCAAGGAATCTGGAATATTTCATTTAATTTATTTTAATTTATTTTTCTTAAGGCACTGGAAAAATCTCCTTCAATGGTAAATACTAAATCTAATCTTGTTAGATTAAATATTTCTTTAACATTTGGTGAGATTAAGGAGCAAAGTATTAGTTTACCTCCAGCATCAATAGTTCGTTTTAGAAATGAGAGTAATAAACCTAACCCAGTGCTATCTATAAATTCACATTTAGAAAAATCTATTATATAATGTTTTTCTCCTTTGGCAAGCTTACTATAAAGTTCTTTTCTAATGACTTCCACTTTATCAACTGTTAGCTTTGCATCTAATAACACTCTATTAACTATTCCATGCTTCTCTATCAACTAATACCAACTCCCCTTTATATTTTGAACCGTTTAACTAAAGAATCTAATGAAACGGCTTGAGCACTGATTTCCTCTGCCGAGGCTGCCAATGTTTGAATTGTAGCAGTTTGTTCTTGACTGGCAGCAGCTACCTGTTGAGTAATAGCCGCTGTATTTTCAGCTAATGATTTCACTGTATCAATTAACTTAATAACCTGGTCTGAGGTAGCAACTTCATCTTTTGTTATATCTACAATCTCTTCCACATTTGTTACTGTTTGTTCTGTGGCTTTTATTATTGCAGTGAAAGCATTGTCAGTATCATTAACTACCTTGACCCCATTATCAACAGCCTGGAGTCCCAAATCCATAGAAACTACAGCATTTTCCGTTTGTCTGTTCATTTCAGTAACCAATACTGCAATCTCATTGGCACCTCTATTAGATTGTTCTGCTAACTTCCGCACTTCTTCAGCTACTACAGCAAATCCTCGTCCTTGCTCACCTGCTCGAGCAGCTTCGATAGCAGCATTTAAGGCCAGTAAATTAGTTTGACCAGCTATATCATTAATAGTAGTAATAATCTCTCCAACCTTAGCAGAAAGGCTATTTAAATCCTCTACCACCTTAGCTGTGTCAGTGGATTTTTGCTTAATAAGGTCCATTGCTTGTACTGTTTCTTGAACTTTAACTCTACCGCCTTTTGCCGATTCCATGGCGGAGTTAGAGATATTGTTTACGTTTAGTGCCTTGTTTTGAGCTAATTGTACTAAGCTGGACAGCTGTATCAATACTTTTGAAACTTCTAATACTGCCTCATTCTGCCTTTCAGAATCTGTGGCAACTTCGGCAATACTAGTGCTTATTTGTTCAGTAGCAGCGCTTACTTGTTCAGTGGATGCAGCCATCTGTTGCGATGAAGCAGCCAGCACTTGAGATGATTCATAAATTTGTTTAATAATGTTATGTACGTTTTTAATAAAAAGGTTTATCCAGTTGGCCAGTTCACCAATCTCATCTGTACTATTAATTTCCACTCGTTTAGTTAAGTCCCCTTCACCTTCAGCAATATCTCTTACTCTAGCTACCGAAACATTGACAGGTTTGATGGTGCTTATAATTATCCACCAAGCTACTAAAATACCAATGATAACAGAAGCTATTATTAAGATAATATTTAAATTATTGGTTGTATCAGCCAACTCTGCTGCTATTACTAGGTCTGTGGAAATATCTTCTCGCAGCTCACTCTCTGCGCTTATTATCAATGCCCTTAAATCTGCCAAATGCTTTCTAGACTCTGTTTGAAAAATCGCTTCTGCCTCATCCCATTTTTCTGCAACCAGCAAATCTTTAATTTGGTGGGAAGTGGCATGCAATTGTCGATGAGGATTCTCCATTGAAAGAATAGCATTTTTGTAACCCTCTGAAATAGAGTCCAAGTCAATGCCATCTATGTATTCGTAATACCAGCTACCAAAGTCACATTTGGTATGGTCTGTCTGGCCAGTAAATTCCACTTGATTTAACAGAGAATTAGTTAAGTTAGCTGCCCAATCTAAATGCTGAACCTCCTTTTCTTTTAGAAAATATATATGGTCCAAATTCTCAACAATATGCTCCTGTTTAGTTTCAATAACGCCATAATTTCTCATAGTGATTAAGCCTAGTGCTGCTACAAGCAAAATCATTACCGCCATTCCTAAGATTAACTTGTGACGAATCTTTAACATATTAATGCCCCCCCTTGTAGTTTCAACTTATATGTTGCCATAAAGGTGAAACTTTCTTAAATAATAATTTTCCTATTGTTCTTTAGAGTTCTTTCACAATCTAAAGAAGATTTTACCAATACTATATTTTAATTATACTAATATTAACCAATAATAGCTATATTTTTTTTTCTTAAAATCCTAACATGTTTTTGAATAGTCTATTTACAAAAAGAAACCTGGCTTAGCTCACTACTTAAGCAAACTATGCCAGGTTTCTTTTAAAAATTAAACTATTTATACTTCATCAGCCAACTCATCCCATTTTAGGTATAGCTCAGTTAACTTTCCTTCCGTGCTATTATATCTTTCGGTTAATTCTTTAGCCTTTTCTCCATCGTTATAGTTTGTGGGATCAGCCAAAGCCAGCCCTAACAGTTCTTTCTCCTCTTCTAAAAGCATTATCTTTTGCTCTATGCTTTCAATATCTTTTGCCCTTTGACGGGCTAACCGTTTCTCTTCTTTTTCTCGTTCCTTTGTTTCTTTCAAAGGGCTAACGGAGCCTTTTTCGCTAGTTTTATTGAGGATCCCGACAGAGTTTTGGGGTGAAGCCCCCACCGGATAATTTTTGGGTGCTAAAGCACTTAGCTCTGCTGCAGTACTTTTTTTTGAACGATAATAGCTGTAATTGCCCAAGTATTCTACAATTCCTCCGGCAACAAATTCTCCAAATTCCCATACCTTGTGGGCTACTTGGTCTAAAAAGTATCGGTCATGGGATACTAAGACAACAGTTCCTTCATAGTCTCTCAAAGCTTGTTCTAATACTTCCTTTGATGGAATATCTAAATGGTTAGTAGGTTCGTCTAACACTAATAAATTAGCTCCCTTTAAAAAGAGCTTTAAGAGGGCTAATCTGCTTTTTTCCCCTCCACTTAATGTGCCTATCTGTTTAAAAACGTCATCTTGGCTAAATAAAAATCTGCCTAGATAAGGCCTGGCATCCTTTTCTCCCAAGGGCGTAGTTTTAACAATTTCTTCCATTACCTGGTTTTTTGGATTCAGCTCCTCATGCTGTTGAGAATAATAGGCTATCTTGATTCTTGAGCCAAATTTGACTATCCCTTTGCGAGGCATTAGCTGCCCTACAATTAGTTTTAATAGGGTAGTCTTACCACAGCCATTAGGTCCTACCAGCGCAACCTTTTCCCCTCTACGAATTAAACCTGTTACATTCTTAAAGAGACTAGCTTCGTCATAGCCAAAAGCAATTTCCTCAAGCTCAAGCACTCGCTCACCTGATGTTTGCTCCATGGGAAAATTAAAGCTGTTCAAGCTCTTCTCCACCAGAATTGGATCTAATCGCTCTAGGCGATCTAACTGTTTCTGTCTTCCTCTGGCTTGCTTTGACTTTATCCCAGCCCGATATTGATCAATATACTTTTCAGTAGCTTCGATATAATCCTGTTGCTTTTCATAAGCTTTTTGTTGTGCTGCCTGTTGTTCTGCCTTTAATCGCTTATACTTGCTGTAGTTACCGGTGAATAGCTTAGCTTTACCGTGCTCTAGCTCAAGTATTTTATTACAGACCTCCTCCAAAAAATACCGATCGTGGGAAATGATAAGAATCGTTCCGGGATATGATTTTAAATAACCTTCTAGCCACTCACTGCTGGCTAAATCCAAATGATTAGTAGGCTCATCCAAAAGTAGAATATCAGGCTGCTTTAAGAGGAGCTTCCCTAAGCTAACCCTAGTTTGCTGACCTCCACTAAATTGAATCACAGGTTTCTCTAGATCTTCTTTAGAAAAGCCTAGTCCACTGGAAATCTGTCTAACTCGATTTTCAATTGCATATCCATCAAGCTCTTCGTATTGATGCAATATATCCTGGTATTGGGTCATTGTTTTTTCCAATTCTTCAGGTCTATCTGCTACGATTTCCATCTGTTTTGTTAGTGTCTGGAGTTTATCTCTCATGGCTATAACATCGGCAAAGGCTGCCATTAATTCCTGTTCAAGTGTACAAGTTTCTGCAAATTTTACTTCCTGCTCTACAATTCCCATAGTTAGCCCAGAGCCAAGCATAACTTGTCCCTCATCAATTGGTTCCTCTCCAGTTAAACAACGAAATAAGGTGGTTTTGCCAGCTCCATTAGAGCCAACAACCCCCACCTTATCACCTACATTAGCAGAAAAGGTTACTTGCTTTAATATAGTAGTACTGCCATAAACTTTAGCAATATCCTTCCCTTGAATCGAAATCAATTAAACTCTCCCCTTTTAACGACCAACTTGGCGCAAGTTGTGCATTTGCTGTTGTAACCTCAGATGTAAGACTGTCACTTATTTTCTTGCTAAACTTTCAAGGTTTTCCTTTATTTTTAGGATTTCTTCCTTTAAAACTCCCTGGAAAAATACGTTTTCACTTTCCAAGTCGCTTAAAACTAGCTCAGGCCGATAAGGAATAATCCCTAAAAGAGGAATAGGTGCTAGAGCTTCTGTCACCTTTTGTTCTAATCCAGGCTGACATTTATTAACTACAGCATAAACCTTCTCAATACCTAAGTCCTGAGCTAGCTTAACTACATTATGGGCCGTTTGGATACTGCGCTGTCCTGGCTCTACTACCACAATAAATACATCTACTCCACTGCTGGTTCCTCTCCCAAGATGCTCTAGGCCTGCTTCCATATCTACGATTAATGTTTCATCCCGATAAAGAACTAAATGGCGCAGCAGGTGCTTTATTAAAGTGCTCTCTGGGCAAATGCAGCCTCCACCTCCCTGCTCCACTCCCCCTAGTACCATCAGCTTAATTCCATGCTCTTGAACCACGTACTTTTCCGGAATATCATCCACCTCAGGGTTTAGACTGAAGTACTGACCCATTGTACCAGGCTCTGCCCCAGTTCTTTCTTTGATTAAGTCCCGATCTCTGCTGATAGTTGTAACCTTTGCCAAACTTTCCTGACTAAAACCTAAAGCTAATCCAAGGTTAGCATCTGGATCTGCATCTACCGCCAATACTGTTTTTCCTTCACTGGCATATAAATGAGCTAATAGAGAGGAAAGGGTAGTTTTTCCTACCCCGCCCTTTCCCGATATCGCTATTTTTAGACCACCTAATTCTTTAGACATTGGCAAATCACTCGCTTCCACTTTATTTTGCTCATACTTAAGCCTTTAGCCCCAGCGCTACTCTTTTCTGCTTTATTCTCTCAACCATTAATTGGCCAGCTTTATGAGGATCCAATTCATGAATTAGTTTTCCCCCAAAAAGGGCATCTGTACTCAGTGGTGTGTTAGCTTTATCACCCAATAAGGCACCACCAATTATTGGTGATCCTGAAATTGGAGGCGCTATTCCGACATGAACGTCAACCCCCTGGGCCAAGAAATAAGCTCCTATTGAGATGGCCTTAGGGCTGTGTGTCTCAGGGCATGAGCCTACTGCCGGAAGCTGGGAAACACTTACGTCAAGATAATTGGCCACAGCAACCAGCAAATCATCAACCCTTGAATTATCAACACAGCTTCCCATGTGCAATGCTGGCGGTAATGCATCCAGCCCATGGGCTCTTCCTAAAGTTTCCAACACGTTTCGCAATCTGTCCCCGCAGTATTCTACTCCCTTTGGAGACATAAGAGAAAATTTAGCTAATGAATGGGCTGAGCAGCCAGTTGCAACAACTAAAACATTATTCTTTAGAAGATATTTAGCGACCTCTAGATTATACCAATCCTGCTTCAGCTTAGGGTTAGTACAGCCTACTATAGCAGCTACTCCTAATATATCTCCGGAGGCAATTGCAGTTACTAAGGGCTTTAACGGCTCTTTATTATCTAATTTCGACAACAACCTGACGATTTCCTTCACAGAAAATCCCGCATATGCCTCTACTATATCATCGGGAATCTGTACTTTTGTTTGGTCTCTCTCGGTAAATTTGTTAATGGCTTTTTTAATAATGGCAGCTCCTGCTTCGTCTGCTTTTTCAGGCGAAAAGTCGATATGGGTAGCACCTGATATTTTTACGTAAGGCAATGTAGTAATTATTTCAGTATGATAGCACTCGGCAACCTTTGGCAAACTGGGCATTATACATTGTGCGTCTACAATCATCACATCTATGGCTCCTGTGACAATAGGTAGCTCCTGGGAGGCAAAATTAGTTGCTACACTGACGCCCTTACGCATTAAGATTTCATTTCCAGTACAGCAGACTCCAACTAGGTTTATTCCTTTTGCACCTGCTGCTACTGCTTCCCCTTTTAATCTCTCAGCCCATTCCACTACCTTTTCTGAAAGCATTGGTATATGTCCATGAACTGCAATATTTACGTAATCTTTTTTAATAGTACCTAAGCGATAATCAGCTTTCACAATACCTGGTGTGCCAAAGAGCACATCCTGCAAGTCTGTTGCTAAATGAAGCCCTGAAAACCCTTCTACTAGAGCCATCCGCAGTATCCCCAGAATTAAATTCTCTGGATCCGCATCACATCCCATTGCCTGGCGATTTATTGCCGTAGCTATTTCTGCATGAGCGTTAATTGGTAATATTCCAAGCTCTTGCCATTTCTCAATGGATTTAGCATTGCCCTTAAGCTTTAGCCAGTTAAGGACGCCATATTGCTTTTGAAAATCCTCTAAAGCCTTTAAAGCTACATCTTTAGCAA
>JAWSUQ010000145.1:0-6822 GCA_033549265.1 Bacillota bacterium | reverse complement strand
GTTGTTCCATTAGTAGGGGAAAATCGCAGCTTAGTAAAAACCGGCCTTAAGCTGATAGAGACAACCTGGCGGCCAGGATTAAGGAGTTTAATTGAGGAAGCGGGGCTATGGGGGCAGGAAATTAATACTACTCACGTGGGCTATATGCTGGCGCCTAGAATTAATGCTGCCGGAAGGATTGGAAATCCATTAATGGCCTTAGAGCTACTCTTAACAGAGGACTCTAGCAAAGCTGCTTCTATCGCTAAGCTCTTAAACGACGAAAATGTCAAAAGGCAAGAAATTGAGCTAGAAATATTGCAGGATGCTGAGGAGCTTATCAAGGAGCAAGTGAACTTTGATAGAGATAGAGTCATAGTACTAGCTTCAGAAAAATGGCATTCTGGTGTAATTGGTATAGTAGCATCAAAAATTGTGGAAAAATATTACCGCCCTACTATTTTGGTAGCTATTGAAGATAATGTGGGCAAAGGTTCAGGTCGCAGCATCTCTGGGTTTGATCTTCACCAAGCCTTAACCCTATCAAATCAGCACTTAGAAAGATATGGCGGTCATCAGCAGGCCGCTGGACTTTCAATATTAAAGGAAAATATAGATGAATTTAGAGAAAAAATAAATGAAATTGCTGCTGGGATACTGTCTGATGAGGATTTATCCCCTCTGATAAAAATAGATTCAGAAATTTCCTTGCAAGAGATAAGTATGAATTTAGTCAATGAGCTTGAGCTACTGGCGCCCTTTGGGGTTGGCAATCCCCGACCTACCATGGAATGTACTAATATCAATATAACTAGTTGGTCGAAGGTAGGAAAGGAGCAAAACCATTTAAAAATTACTGCTAGTCAGGCTGATGCCTTCAGAGAGGGAATCGGCTTCAATCTAGGGCAATATGATAAATTAGTAGCAGCTACTGAGAGCCTTAGCCTGGCTTTTGGCATAGAAAAAAATAGCTGGCAGGGAAAAGAAGAAGTACAATTGATATTAAAGGATATTAAGCCTTACTATTTCCCCGAAACAAAATTAACTACATTACAGGAATTTGCATTACAGGATGCTAGAGAAATTAAGGATAGAATAGCATACCTGCAAAAGTTTGTGGGAGCCAACAACTTGATTTATGTTTATAGCCATGAGGAAAAGCAGGAACTTCAGAAAAGGCATAATGGCAATGGATGGGATTACTTTGTAGCTAATGGCCAGATAACCGAGAACAAAATCTATGATCATGTATTTTTATATCAAACACCGCTACACCTAGAGGACCTAAAATACTTGGCGCCAGTAAGTAAAAAGCTTCATCTATTATACTCAGACCTGCCGGAAGAGCATGTGGCTAAAACAAAATTTCCTGACCGAGAGCTCATAGGCGGCGTCTACAAAATTTTAAAGGGTATGGTGGGAAATAATAAAAAGAGCTTTGCAGCTAGAGAGCTTTTTGCTGCTATCTATTATAAGATTAGAATTGGTCCTGAGGAATCAATGATAATTCTAGATATTTTAACAGAGTTAAAGCTAGTAGCTATCACTAAATATCCAGAGACTAATATGTATCAGCTATCCCTGTTGCAAGAACCAGAAGAAAAACTTGACTTATATAATTCTCAAACTTACAATAAAATAATGAGTCAAATGGGAAGATATATATATTGGGCCTGTTTTTGGTTATTTACCTCTAAAGCTGAGCTACAAAAAAAATTATTTTTTTCAGGAGAGTGAGATAATATTATGATTAATCTAAAAGAAAAAATTCGAGAAATAGCGGATTATCCCAAAGAGGGGATAGGTTTTAAAGATATCACCACCTTGTTGCAGGATGGTCCGGCCTTTAAGCAGGCAATTCAACAGCTGGCAGACAAGTTTAGGGACGCCAAGGTCGATGTAATTGTGGGACCTGAAGCTAGAGGCTTTCTCATTGGTGCACCATTAGCCTTTGAACTAGGAGTAGGATTTGTGCCTGTGCGCAAACAAGGAAAGCTGCCAGGGGAAACTATTAGCTGCGAATACCAGCTTGAATATGGTACTGATGTACTTGAGATGCATAAAGATTCAATTAAGCCAAATGAGAATGTATTAATAGTAGACGACCTATTGGCTACTGGAGGAACAATCAATGCCACAGTAGATATGGTCCGCAAAAGCGGAGCAAACGTGATCGGGCTAGGCTTTTTAATAGAGCTTACTTTCTTAGAAGGAAGAAAAAACTTTACTGGTATTGAAGTGCTTTCTTTGATACAATATTAGGCAATATATAATATCAGTAAAGAGCTATATGACTAAATAAAGGGGGAGGGATGATAATTGCATGAGCACCATTACAAAGAATATATTGAGCAAATGAATGCTACTAATCCAAGGCTTTTAAAAACTAAAGTCATTACAGAAGCATTAGACTTTGCTTATAAAGCTCACGAAGGCCAAATCCGTTGCTCAGGAGAACCATTTATCATTCATCCTATGGCTGTAGGGACAATTTTAGCAGAATTAGGGCTTGATGCTATTACAGTTGCAGCGGGCATTTTGCATGATGTCGTAGAAGATACTGATATATCTATGGATGACATCAAGGCTAATTTCGGTGAGGAAATAGCTTTACTAGTAGACGGTGTGACTAAACTTAGTAGGATTGAGTATAAATCTAAAGAAGAGCAGCAGGTAGAAAATCTTCGCAAAATGTTTTTAGCCATGGCTAAAGACATTAGGGTAATTCTAATAAAATTGGCCGATCGACTACACAATATGCGGACCCTGACCCATATGTCAGTAGCAAAGCAAAAGGAAATATCCGAGGAAACCCTAGAAATTTTTGCTCCCTTAGCCCACCGCTTAGGTATCTTTCGGATTAAATGGGAGCTTGAAGATTTATCCTTTAGATACTTGCAGCCTGATATGTATTACGAGCTGGTAAAAGGAATTGCCATGAAGCGGCAGGAGCGGGAAGAATTTATCTGCCAGGTAAAGACAGCAATTCGAGACAATTTAGAAAAGGTTGACATTGAAGCCGACATTCAAGGAAGACCAAAAAATTTTTATAGCATTTATAAAAAGATGTTAAAAGAACAAAAAGAGCTGAATGAAATCTATGACCTATTAGCAGTGCGGGTAGTAGTAGATTCCATTAAAGACTGTTACGGTGCGTTAGGGATTATTCATACTCTTTGGAAGCCTATCCCGGGCAGATTTAAGGACTATATTGCTATGCCTAAGCAGAATATGTACCAATCGTTACATACTACCTTAATGGGCAAAGGCGGGGAGCCTTTTGAAATCCAGATTCGCACTTGGGATATGCATCGAACCGCCGAATATGGAATTGCCGCTCATTGGCGCTATAAGGAATCACGGTCTGGCTCTAATGACTTTGACGCTAAGCTATCATGGCTAAGGCAGCTTTTAGAGTGGCAGACAGATATGAGGGACGCCAGAGAGTTTATGGAATCCCTGAAGATAGATGTCTTTTCTGATGTAGTTTATGTTTTTACTCCTAAAGGAGATGTAGTAGAGCTGCCAGCCGGTTCTGTACCTATTGACTTTGCATATCGCATTCATACCGACATTGGGCACCGCTGTATGGGTGCTAAGATAAATGGCCGAATCGTGACCTTAGACTATAGGCTTACCAATGGTGATATTGTAGAAATCCTAACGGCAAAGCAGGGGCAGCCCAGTAGAGATTGGTTAAAGCTGGTGCAAACCTCTCAAGCGAAAAACCGTATTCGCTCTTTCTTTAAACGAGAGAAAAAGGAAGAAAACGTCATCAAGGGTAAGGAACTACTGGAAAAAGAAGTTAAGAAGCTGAATCCTGACAATCCTTTTGAGCTATTAAAGCCAGAGCGGATGATGGAAGCGGCCAAAAGATATAATTTTGCCCATATAGAGGATTTGTTTGCAGCCATAGGGGACGGTGCTCTGACAGCGCTGCAGGTATTGGGAAAAAGTAAGGATGAGCATAGGGATAAGCTTGACTTAGCTAAACTTGAGTCAAAGCATCAGCTAGAAGACGATATTAAAGAACGCTTTAGCAAACCATCAAAGGGAGTTAGAGTAAGAGGAATTGACAATGTTCTGGTAAGACTGTCTCGATGCTGCAATCCGTTGCCGGGGGATGAGATAGTTGGCTATATAACCCGAGGCAGAGGGGTATCTGTTCATCGGTTAGACTGTCCAAATGTTGCTCATCATGTGGATGAAGAGCAGGAAAGAATGATAGATGTTATTTGGGCTGATGAGCAGTCTGTCTTCTTTCAGGTGCAGATGGAGGTTGTGGCAGTAGATAGGCCTAGATTAGCACTAGACGTAATGAATGTAGTTGCAGAAACCAAGACAAATATTAGCTCTGTCCATGCGCGGGCCACTAAGAATGGATTAGCCCAGGTAACCTTAAAGCTAGACATTAAGAGCTTAGAACATCTGCGGACAGTCCAAAGTAAAGTGAAGAAAATTAAGGATGTGATTGATGTCCATCGGTCAAATCCATAAGCGAAAATAGATTGATAAATATAAGTGAGGGTTAAAAATGCGAGTAGTAGTACAACGGGTGAAACGCGGACAGGTAACTGTGGCAGGAGAAATTGTGGGGAAAATAGAGCAAGGCTTAGTAGTATTACTAGGCATTGGTAAGAATGACAGTGACGAAGATGCCAATTATTTAGCAGATAAGATAGCTAATTTAAGGATTTTTCCTGATCATGAGGGGAAGTTGAACTTATCAATTATAGATAAAGGCTTTCATTTGCTTGCAATCTCACAGTTTACCTTATTTGGCGATTGTCGCAGGGGGAGACGTCCAAGCTTCACCGATGCTATGAAGCCAGAAGAAGCTAATCAGCTATATATCAAGTTTGTGGAACATCTAAGGAAGCTAGGGATAGAGGTTAGCACAGGGCAATTCCAGGCGGATATGGATGTGGAGCTAGTAAACCAAGGTCCTGTGACGATGCTCTTAGATAGCAAAAAAATGTTTTAGGAGGTGTAGGTGTTGATATTAAAACAACACGAGGTAAGTGGAGGCTACGGTTCAAATTGTTACATTATCGGATGTGAGGAAACAAAAGAAGCGGCTGTTATCGATCCAGGTGGTGATGGTGAGAAAATAATAGCAATTTTAGATAGGCATCAGCTAACACCCAGGTACATTATCAATACACACGGGCACTTAGATCATATCGGTGCTAACACAGAAATTAAAGATAAATACAATTGTGAGGTATTAATCCATGAGGAAGACCAAGAGATGCTTACTAATCCAATGAAAAACCTATCGGGTATGATGGGGAGAAAGATTGTGAGCCCTCCAGCAGATCGACCATTAAAGCAAGGTGATGTGATAGAGATTGGCAATATTAAGTTAGAGGTAATTCATACCCCTGGACATACAAAGGGAGGCATCTGTTTAAGAACTGATGACATGGTTTTTACCGGAGACACCTTGTTTTCAGGGTCGGTTGGCAGGAGTGATTTTCCTGGAGGCAATCACACTACCTTAATAAACTCTATCAAGGATAAACTAATGGTGTTGGATGATGATGTAGTTGTTTATTCTGGACATGGGCCAGAGAGTACTATCGGAGATGAAAAAGCCAACAATCCTTTTTTAAGATAAGATTTTAAGCATTTAGTGATTAATCTTTTCCCTAATCTTTTTTGTTAAGATTTTTATTTGAAGCAATATAATAGCCTTTGGCTGGGCAATAATAGTAGAAAAGGGGGGTGGATGTTTTGTCCCGACCTACTACTATTTTTGAAGCTGTCAGATTATACAAGCAAAGTAAAAATGATGATGAAGTTTTGGCTGACGCCAGGAATCAAGTAAGTTATACTGGTAATCGGTTCGGAATGGGGTTAGAAAGTGAGAATAATAGTAACAGGAAATAGAGGCTGGATCAGTACTACCGTTAGGGATATTCTGTCAATATTTCAAGCAGAGCTGGCTACTGAGGCTGCTGAATACTGTTGTGCCATCGAGATAGATAAGAAAAACCACTTAGTGACAGCAAATGCTGTCATTTCTTTTCTGGCTAACAAGGGAGAGGAAGTAATAACAGATTCCGTTGCTGCAGCACCAGAAGTAGATATAATCAATCAGGAAAAGAGATTATGTAAAAAAGTGATGTACCAGGCTTTAGCAAGGATGACAGGCTTGAAAAGCCAGTGGGGCATCTTAACCGGCATTAGGCCGACAAAGCTAGTTCACCGATTGCTGGATCAGCACCTTAGCAGTGAAGAAATTGTGGACTATCTAAGGAAAGAGTACTTAATTAGTAAAAAAAAGTGTAATCTGCTGATGGAAATAGCAAGGAGCCAGAGAGAATTTCTGTTAAGTCCTCAACAGGCAAGGGAGAAAGTAGGCGTTTATATTGGCATTCCGTTTTGTCCTAGCAGATGCTTATACTGTTCATTTCCTGCATACTCCCTAGCTAATAACAGCTCTCTTAAAACAGAGTTTGTCAAGGCCCTTCTGAAAGAAATAAGTGAGTTGGCTAAAGTAATCAAAGGGCAGAAGCTTATAGTGCAACATATCTACATAGGAGGGGGTACCCCAACTAGTCTTGATAATAAAGAAATGGAGCTGCTGTTAGATACAGTAAACTGTAACCTGAGAAATGATGCTACCGAGGAAGTGACGGTGGAAGCAGGAAGGCCCGATACCCTAAATGAAGCAATTATCCATATCTTGAAAGAGCATCAAGTCACCAGAGTAAGTGTGAATCCTCAAACATTACAGGATAAAACCTTAAAAATAATTGGCCGCAATCATACTAAGGAAGATTTTTGGCGAGCATATCAGCTAGTTAAAGAGATTGGAATTCCTGTAGTAAATGTTGA
>JAWSUQ010000144.1:0-6836 GCA_033549265.1 Bacillota bacterium | reverse complement strand
GGAAATTAGGGAAAGCTAATAGCAAAAACAGGTAAAGGATGAAGAAATGTGGAGTTATTTGTCCCTAGAAAAGTACTGATGGAGGAGGCCGCTCTACAATACCCCTTAGGAATGGAGCTAGAAGCAAGGTTCGCTAGAGAGCAAATTGAAGTTGAAATTATAGCATCCCATAATAGAATAAAACCAAGTAAACTGAAAACAGACCAACAAAAGTATCAGGAAGCTAAGGAAACTTTGGTAATAGGTGTTCGTAAAGGGCTAGAATTTCAAAGCTGTAAACCATCTGCCCATTATCAGCTCCCCTTAGCCACCAGTTGCCCTGGAATGTGTGAATACTGTTATCTACAAACTACTTTAGGGAAACGCCCCTTCGTCCGAATCTATGTTAATCAAGAAGAAATACTAAATCAAGCGAAAAATTATATGGAAAAAAGAAAACCAGAGATAACTATTTTTGAAGGTGCAGCTACTTCTGATCCTTTAGCTGTAGAGCCCTACTCCAGAGGATTGGCCAAAGCAATAGAATTTTTTAGCCAAGAAGAATTAGGTTTGTTTAGATTTGTGACTAAGTTTACTACCGTTGAAAGCTTACTGAAGCTTAAGCATAATGGACGAACGCGGTTTAGGTATAGCTTAAATACTAATACTATTATTAAAGGCTTTGAGCACCATACTCCTTCCCTAAGGCAAAGGCTGGACGCCCTGACAAAGGTACAGCAAAGCGGCTATCCTGTGGGAATAGTAGTTGCTCCTATTATAATGTATCCAGGATGGGAAGAAGAATATACTGGCCTAATACATAGCATCAAACAATCTCTGCCGTTGGGGGCTAGCAATGTAACATTTGAGTTAATATCTCATCGTTATACTACTAAAGCAAAAAACAATATTCAGGCCCTTTTTCCTAATACAAAATTGCCGATGGCTGAAGCTGATCGGCAAGTCAAGTACGGACAATTCGGCTATATGAAATATGTATATCAAAAGGAAGCTATGGACTTAATGAAGCAGCTACTTACTAAGGAAATAAAAGAAAATTTGCCAGAGAGTAAAATTGAGTATTTCATCTAGTTTATCTCTTGTTAATGTTAGGTTGCTAAAAACCATTCTACAAGCTACAATAAAGATTAAGATAAATTAATAGGTGAGTTATAAGATGAGTAAATGCTGTAATTGTGTGGTATGTGTAAAGGAATCCCCAAGCTGTCCTCTAAATGAAGAGCATCAGCAAAAGGAAACAAATAATGGGCAAAAGCAACTTGGAGGAAAAATAAAAAATCCTCCCGTTAGCAAAAGCTCTAACAAGAGGAACAGATAGCTATTATTCCCTGTCTAAGGATGCTAAAGCTTTTATCAAACCGAAACAGCCAGTAAGCATCATATCGCCATATGGCGCAGGGTAATAGGGGTTTAGGGTAGCTGCCATGCTCCTGTTTGGACCAGTAACAGCTATAAAGTCAAAGGCTGAGGGCAGCGAATCAGGGTGAATAGTGCCACCGTGGCCACCATCATCGTAAATATCCTGCTGCAGGATATTGCCCTGCTGGAGCTTTTGAACCAAAGCAGCAAGCTTTGTAGGATTAAGCATACTAGTATGATGCTCAAACATTCCCCAAATCTTATTATCTTTTATTAAGAAGGCTAAAGTATGCATATTTCCTACGTTAACTACTGTAAGCCCCTTTCTTTCGTAGCTGGCTACATGAGAATCGCTCAAGGCTCCAATAATTGCAGCTGGCCCAGTATCCATAAGAACTGCTGGGGGATAAGCTTCCTTTACAGCTAACATCCTTGTTAGATGAGAAGGAACTCGGCGATATATTAGTGAAAGTGGATTTCCCCCTGCTAGGATAAAACTTTCCCAAGCATTAGAACGGACTTGTCTATTGCTAACACCTACAGCTTCTCCATGGTCCTGGACACAAACTGCTATTTCTTGGGGAAAAGGCAGCTGATATAGCTCTAGCACCTGCTTGAGCTTTGGCAGATCTAGGTCTCCTGTTTTAATAATTTGGGTATTAGCAGGTTGGCGGTCAGTTATTATAACACCCATATCCTGGACTCTCCTAAGATCATCAAAAATAGTTTTAGCAGCACTTGCAGTTGCAAATACCTTTAGTCCAGCAGACAGGTGATTTCTTATGCCGCGGACACTTGGTCCACCACCCATTATGGGACCTGTTAGAAATATATCTTTCTCATTTTTTGTGGCCTTTTCAATAGAACCTTTAAGCAGCATAGTTGGAGAAGGAAGTACAAGCTTAGGACAATTTTCTATATTTTTGTTAGGATCATACAGCAAAATATCCTGGGTACCGCCTCCAATATCAATAGCTAAGACTGATTTTTGATACATAATCCTTAACCACCCTTTTTATTTATTAGGCAAATTATAACATACAAATACACTTGAAAAAAGTAGCTTATCACATACTGGCATATTGGCAATAATATGTGAAGTCTACTTTAAATATAATAAAATATATATGGAGGTAAAAATGAAAAAAGCGATTATTGAGACAGAAAAAGGGAAGATAGTAGTGGAACTTTTTGAAAAGGATGCTCCAGGTACTGTAGCAAATTTTGAAAAGTTGATTAACGAAGGCTTTTATGATGGATTGAACTTCCATCGGGTTATACCCAACTTTGTGATTCAGGGGGGCTGTCCAAAAGGCACAGGTACTGGTGGCCCTGGTTATCAAATTAAGTGCGAGGTAGATAACAATCCCAATAAGCATTTGCGAGGTACATTATCTATGGCTCATGCTGGTAGAGATACAGGTGGCAGTCAATTTTTTATCTGCCACAGCCCACAACCCCATCTAGATAAACAGCATACTGTCTTTGGTCAAGTAATAGGTGGTTTAGAAGTTGTAGATGATATCCGCCCAGGTGATAAAATGCTAAAGCTACAGGTGGTAGAAGAGTAATTAAATATGCTTCGCTATTAGAACTGATTAATAATTGTCAGTTCTTTTTTCTTTTTATTAAAAAATATGGTCAAATTTGCTAAAAAAATAAACATAATGTGATTTATCTAGTATATAATCTCTTTGAATTCTGTTATAATTACTTAAAATAAAGGGGGAGATAAGTATGAGTGTTAGGGCCAAGTTTGCGATAATGTTTTTAGCCATAATAAGCTTATCAATCATAGGTGCGTTAAGCATGTATTTTTTTATGAATAGTCAAAATCAATACTCCAGCGCCATTAATATGGCAGGTCGTCAAAGAGCGTTATCCCAGCAGATGATGAAGGCCCAGATGTTAGGCCTTGCTACTGGCAATGATGCTCATTTGATCGAAGCTAATAATGCCAAGGAGCTTTTTGAAGTGACCATAGATAGTTTTTTTAATGGCAATCAAGAACTAGGCATAGAGCAAATAACTGACGAAGCGGTTTATGAGCAAGTGCAACAGCTAGAGAAAGCATGGCAGGATTACATAAATGAATTAAATCTCATCAATAGCACTAATTATCAATCTCAGTCAACTCTTTTAAATGAAAAGAATATAGCAGTTTTTAAGGAAGCTGATAAGCTTACAGGTATGATGGAGAATTTGGCTCATGAGAAATCTTATATTCCCATGATCATGATGGTGGTCAGTGTTTGCTTAACTTTAATAATAGGACTAACCTATTGGATTTTGGTAGACAGAAAGATAGTAAAACCAATTGTGGTATTGAGTACAAAGCTTCAACTGGTGGCTGAGGGAGACTTAACCCAAACAGTTGAAATTAACTCAAAGGATGAAATAGGTTCCTTGGGGATCGCTTTTCAAATGATGATGGTAAAACTGAAAGAATTAATTAGCGAAACTCGACTTACTTCCGAGCAGTTGGCCAGTGCATCCCAGGAAGTGAGCGCCAGTGTAGATGAAAATACTAAAGCGGCAGAACAGATTGCCTTTTCTGCCCAAGAAGTAGCTCAAGCAGCTGACCAACAGCTTTTAAAGGTTTCCCAAGTCAATGATCTAGTATTAGACTTAGAAGAGCAGGTTAAGCAGGCAGAGCAATCGCTTGAAAAGGTTCAGACAGTAACAGACGAAGGAAACCAGGCAGCAGGTGAAGGGGAAGCTTATGTAAACAATACAGTTAGTCAAATAGAGCATGTGGCGCAGGTAGTTACCCACGCAGCAGGGACTATTAAACAGCTAGGGGAGGAATCAAAAAAAGTCGGGGATATAGTAGCAGCCATTTCTGACATAGCAGATCAAACTAATCTGTTGGCTTTGAATGCCGCCATTGAAGCGGCGCGAGCTGGTGAACAAGGTAGGGGCTTCGCGGTTGTAGCAGAAGAAGTCCGAAAGCTGGCAGAGCAGTCCAGTAATTCTACTGAAGAAATTAGGCGGATTATCTACTCTATTCAACAGCAAATAAAACATGCT
This sequence comes from Bacillota bacterium, assembly GCA_033549265.1. GTDB lineage: Bacteria > Bacillota > Desulfitisporia > Desulfitisporales > JAWSUQ01 > JAWSUQ01. Next base: position 2,447 of record JAWSUQ010000144.1, on the reverse strand, counting down.
ATTGAAGCTATGGTTGAAGGAAATGCAGAAGTTACAAAGGGATTAGCTCAGGTACAAGAAACAGGATCAGTTTTTAAAAACATCACTCGCATCGTCAATAATATCAGCTTAGAAACTGAAAAAGTAGTGGCGGTTATCAATAAAGTAGTGGCGGCAAATCAAACTGTTGTGCAGAATGCTAGAGATATGGCTTCTATAACAGAAGGCACCGTTGCCAATAGCCAAGAGGTAGCAGCCGCATCGGAGGAGCAAATCGCCTCCATGGAAGAAATAACATCCTCTACTACAATGCTGGCTGAAATGGCTACGAAACTAGATCATATGATTAGCAAATTTAAAGTCTAACATAAATTTCAATAATTTCAATTTAAATAGCAGGATTATTCCAATTTTTATCGAATCAACTTCTTTAAGGAAAGTTACAACTTAATCAGTTGCTTTAGGTGCCTTCTCTTGAAGGATAATAGGGAAGTCAGTAATGACACGGTCCCGCCACTGTAGTGCAGCTAGCTATGCCAATTAACCACTGAGCTTAGGCTTGGGAAGGGTGGCTACGCAATGAGCTGTGAGTCAGGAAACCTGCCTAAAGTGTACAATAACCCTCGAGTGATGGGGTTTTCGAGAGCGATGGAAAAGTTCTTAGTCTTTTTAGGCTGAGAACTTTTTTTTATATACAAATAAATTATTAAGAACCTAAAAGGAGGAGTTTGTTATGGAACAAAAACTTAATGTAGAAGGATCCCGAATTAAAAAGAGCAAGGCTCAATGGAGCACGAAGACCTTAGTGAGAATGGCCATGTTTATTGCTATGAGTGGTATAGGAGCTATGATTAAAATACCTAGTCCTACTGGAACAGTAGCTTTAGACTCGGCCGCTGGTTTTTACGTTGCTTTAGCCTTAGGTTTTAAAGAGGCAGCTATTGTTGCTGCACTTGGACATATGTTTAGCGGATTAACAGTAGGATTTTCATTAACTCTTCCGCTACACATATTAATAGCTGTACAAATGGCCTTTTACGTTATTGCCTTTAGATGGATAGTAGATAAATTTAACTTAGTTGTAGGAGTAATAGGGGCTACCATATTAAATGGGGTGCTTGCTCCCGCTTTGTTTATTCCATTTTTTGGTACGCCATTCTTTGTAGCGATGGTTATTCCCTTGACTGTTGCTAGCTTTATCAATATCTTATTAGCTACCTTTATCTATAAAAGTATGGAGAGAAAAGGTATAACAAGCAATGGATAAGCTGTCAGCACTGAATAGATACTCAATAAGAGATTTGACGATTATTCCCATAACAGCTGCTGATAATCTTGTAATAGCTTGTGACTCCATCGGTGGAATTGGTCCTAAGGAAATGGACCAGGTCCAAGTGAGTGGCTATGTTGTTGGTAGGTTTTTAGCTCGAGTGCCTTTGATGGAGCTAATTGCTTTCAATGCTACACCGATAGCTGTTGTTGATACTTTATCAGTGGAATGGAATCCTACAGGCAAAGACATATATCGGGGTATTGAAGAAGAGCTTGAAACAGCTGGTTTAGGTTCATTAATTAGTAACGGCAGTACTGAAGAAAATATGACAACTAATCAAACTGGAGCTGGCATCACAATTATTGGACGCATATCTAAAAATAAAATGAAAAAGAGAATACTTCAAAAAGGTGATGAATTGGTTTTGGTCGGACTCCCTAAGGTGGGAGCTGAGGTAAAATTAGAGGATGAAGAAACAGTATCAATTAATACAGTTAGGGAATTAGCTGAAAACAGCCACATAAAAGAAATTATACCGGTAGGATCTAAGGGTATAATTCATGAAATCAAAGAAATAATCAACTGCCAGCCAAACAAGCTCAGTTACAGTGTTACAAACCAAAAAGGGATTAACTTGGAGCAGTCGGGGGGGCCTGCTACATCCATATTAATAGTAACCTCGGCTAACTACATCACAGAATTAAAGAAAATTGTTAAAGAGCCAGTAAATTTAATCGGATGTTTGACTTAGTAAGCAAAGCTATCAAAATAAAAGTAACACAATTCATAGAATTTATGAATGTGTTACTTTTTTTATTAATTAATTTTTATTTTGCTGCATTTGCTCTTTGATTTTATATTGTGGTTCTTGCTCTTCAATATAGTTAACTCTGCTCTTTAATCCTTGGCAAATGTCTTCTAGTTGACTAGCATACTGAGAAAATTGCTGTTTTGCCATTTGGTCCTCAGTGTCTAACGCAAAGGTTTCAAGACTAGCTTTAGCGGTTTCAAGGCCAGATAAGGTTTGATGCATTTTTACGCCAACTGTCATATAAAAAGCCTCCTTTTTTTTATTTACTACAAGCTTATTTTGTGCATTATCGCATGAAATTATATATCTAAATATTTGTCACTTTTTTATGAATTTCAAAAATAACTATTGACTAAAAATGATTCTCATTTTAAAATATAAGAG
>JAWSUQ010000143.1:0-6874 GCA_033549265.1 Bacillota bacterium | reverse complement strand
CCTGGAGGGCATCTATCACCGTATTGCCGGTTATGAAAATGGCCTCCAGGCTACTGTTAGGGATGACTACCGCTTTTCAGATCCAATCCTGCAAAATCTTGATTTTCACAACAAAAAAATCCTGTTGCTCACCACCCATCGACGAGAAAATCTAGGAGGACCCCTGAGTCAGGTATACCTTGCCCTGAAAAGAATTATTTCAGAGCATCCTGAGGTGGAGATAGTTTTTCCGGTTCACAAGAATCCCAAGGTGCGGCAGGTTGTGGAAGAGGTATTAGGAGAAGTGCCACGGGTTCATATGATTGAGCCTTTAGATTATCAGCCATTTATCAACCTCATGCAGAAATCCTACATGGTCCTGACAGACTCGGGCGGTCTCCAGGAAGAAGCTCCTTCTCTGGGAAAACCAGTACTGGTACTAAGGGATACCACTGAAAGACCGGAGGCTTTAGCTGCTGGCACCGTGAGGCTGGTAGGAACTAACAGCGAGGAAGTATATCAGCATGCCAAGGAGCTAATTACCTCTAGTGAGGCATACCAGGGAATGGCAAATGCAGTTAATCCTTATGGAGATGGTAAGGCATCCGCAAGGATAGTAAACTGTATCCTTTATTATTTTGGACGGGTAGGGGTAAAGCCTGAGAATTTCATGTAGAAATTAATCGAACACTATATTGAATATTCAAAAAAAACAGCCAAAATTCGGTTATGTATGTCATCACTGCGACAATATAAAGTAGGAAAATTTATAAAATTAAAACAATTGTCTAGTAGCAGGAATTTTAGAACCAGCATAGAATTGATACTTTTGTACAAAAAATGCACAACTATTTGCACAAATACATTTTTAAGTAAATTTAATTAGTTTAGGAATACTGCTGGCTAACTTTGGCATATTATAAATGTTTGATAGTAGCTCTTAAAAAAAGTTAGCTTAGGGAGAAAGCCCCATGTCGAAGCATTGGTATAATTTAAGATTTATCCATATGGGATTATCTTTCGGTATTAATTTCGCAGTATTTGGATTGCTAGGCGGTTGGGGTGGTCAATATCTTGACAGGAAATTTCACTCTGAGCCATGGTTTTTAGTAGCAGGGATTACCTTTGGGGTTTTATTTGCTCTTTACTCTTTGGTTAGGGAGATTATGGCTATAGACAAGATCACTAACCAAAGGGAAAAAGCTGGTAAAGATGGTCCTAAAGATTAATTGGCAAAGAAAATTAATTCATGTATAATGGCATTTAGAGAGCCTGGGAAGCCCCTCGCGTTAGCCAACTGCTAAGGCGAGCAGAGACTTAGAGTCCACGGTGACGCAGGTAGTATCATTTTGTGCCATTTGTAACAATCTATGGCGAAGTTGAATCAATAAATGCCAATAAACTATACAATTTATACAATCAATGCAATTTTAACAGGAAAGGGGTGATGCTACCCATGGAAGAGAAGATTTACCAGCTCTCCAAAGTAATGAAAAAAATGACCCCGGAAGAAATGTTTCACATCGGGCCTATTCCCGTTGATTCCACGGTGGTTAGTCAATGGATCGCCATGCTGGTGCTGTTTGGACTAGTTTTCTTCGCCACTCGTAAGATCAACACTAAGCCCAAAGGCGCCCAAACAGTATTAGAACTTATTATGCAATTTTTTTATGGAGTCATGGATCCATCCTTGGGCAAGGAAAACCGCAAGTATTTACCGTTGGTAGCTTCAGTAGGCTTGTTCATCTTAACAATGAATCTTCTTTGGTTCATACCGGGGTTGATTCCGCCAACGACTGATTTAAGTACAACCTTTGGATTAGCGCTGGCAACAATCATTATTGTCAATGTCATTGGAATTAAGAAAAAAGGCATCAAAGGTTATGTCCATCATTTTATGGAACCTACTCCAGTATTAGCACCGCTAAATATTATTGAAGAGTTTGTAAAACCTGTATCCCTGGCCCTGCGTTTATTTGGAAACATGTTTGGGGAAAAGGTGGTAGTGACAATTCTGTTTATTCTAGTTCCCCTGCTGGTACCAGTTCCGGTAATGCTGCTGGGAGTACTAATGGGTGGGATTCAAGCATTTGTATTTACCTTACTAACAGTGACATATTTGACTACTTCGCTAAAAGGTCACTAAAGTCTTAATATTTATTAATTCTAATTTTATGAACTTTGAAAGGAGGGGACAAAATTATGGAAAGCTTAATGTATGTTGGAGTTGCTATCGCAATTTCTATCGCTGCTTTAGGTTCAGCTTTAGGTCAAGGTAAAGCTGCTGCGGCGGCTATGGAGGGTATCGCTCGACAGCCAGAAGCTTCTGGTGAGATCAGAACAACTTTACTTCTTGCATTAGCATTTATGGAAGCATTAACATTATTCTCTTTCGTTATTGCCATCTTATTGTGGACAAAAATCTAGTTTCAGCTTTTCGAAGGATGAGTTTTCCGGGCGAATGGGGGTGCGGGCTTAAGCGCTATCATTCGCCCCAATACTATTAAGGCAAGAGGGGAGGTTGTCTCGGTGCATTTTGATTTTTATACTCTTGGTTGGACTGTTGTCAATTTGATTGTGGTGATTGTCGTTTTAAATAAACTGTTATACAAGCCCCTTGGGGAAATGATAGCAGCTCGTGAAAAATCCGTAGAGGATTCTTTGAGCCAGGCAGCCAAAGAGCGAGAAGAGGCAAAAGAACTATTATCTCAGTACCAATCCCAAATCACCAAAGCTAAAGAGGACGCACAAGAGATAATCGACAAGGCTACTAAAACAGGTGAGAAGATTAAAGATGAGCTTGTAACCAAAGCCAACGAAGAAGCTAATCGTACTATTGAAAAGGCTAAGGCTGATATAAATCTTGAAAAAGAAAAAGCGTTGGCAGCAGTGCGTGATGAAGCAGCTACTCTGGCAATCCTAGCCGCCAGCAAGGTTGTAGGCAAGGCTATTGCAGCAGAGGATCACCAGCGAATGATTGAGGAGTTCGTGGATCAGGTAGGGGATGTGCAATGATTAACATGCAGGTAGCTCGACGCTACGCTGATGCACTCTTTACTCTGGCTCAAGAAAAACAGTTAATTGACCGAGTAGAGGCTGACCTGAAGCTGATAGCTCAAGTAGTAAAGGAAGATCAAAAGCTGCAGGAGGTTTTAGCCAACCAGCTAATTCCTGTAGAAGAAAAGAAACATCTGGCTGAAGCTGCTTTTAGTCAGCATATATTACTTGAAACCATGAACTTTTTGCGATTGACTATAGATAAGAGAAGAGAAAATTACTGGGTGGAAATGGCCCAGGAATTTGCTGTGTTAGCCAATAATGCTCGGAACCTTAGCACTGCTTATGTAACTTCAGCAGTGGAGATGAAGCGGGAGGACGTACAAGCCCTTGAAAAGAAGCTCTCTAAGCTAACAGGCAAGAACATCAAGGCAATAGTTGCGGTCGACCCCACCATTCTAGGGGGATTAGTAGTAAAAATTGGTGACGAGGTAATGGACGGCAGCGTCCAAAAGCGATTAGATATCTTAAAGAGCAACCTTAAAGGCATTAACTTTACTGTAAGTGGGGTGAACTAAGTGAGTATTAGGCCAGAAGAGATCAGTTCAATCCTGAAGCAGCAGATTGAAAAGTATCAAGCTCAGGTTGAAGTAACTAACGTGGGAACTGTTATCCAGGTAGGGGACGGTATTGCCCGCATTTACGGATTAGAAAAAGCTATGGCCGGTGAGCTCCTGGAGTTTTCCAATGGCGTTTACGGCATGGTATTGAACCTAGAAGAAGACAACATTGGTTGTGTTATTCTAGGGCCATATACAGAAATTAAAGAGGGCGACCAGGTTAAGCGTACTGGCAGAATTGTTGAGGTGCCGGTAGGTGATGCCCTAATTGGTCGTGTTGTTAATCCATTAGGTCAGCCATTAGATGGCAAGGGTCCAATCGATACCGACAAATTTAGACCAGTAGAATCTCAAGCTCCTGGGGTAGTGGACCGAAAATCTGTACACGAGCCATTACAAACAGGTATTAAGGCTATTGACTCCATGGTTCCAATCGGTAGAGGACAGCGGGAGCTAATCATTGGTGACCGTCAAACAGGGAAAACTGCAGTAGCAGTTGACACTATCCTTAACCAAAAGGGACAAGATGTTGTTTGTATCTACGTTGCTATTGGTCAGAAGGCATCAACAGTGGCAGGCGTGGTGAAAAAGCTGCAGGATGCAGGAGCAATGGACTACTCTATCGTTGTTTCCGCTTCCGCCAGTGAGCCAGCGCCGCTATTATTCTTAGCACCATACGCTGGATGCGCTATGGGCGAGGAGTTTATGTACAATGGCAAACACGTATTAATTATTTATGATGACCTTTCCAAGCAGGCAGTTGCCTATCGAGAACTGTCGCTATTATTGAGAAGGCCGCCAGGTCGTGAAGCATATCCAGGGGACGTTTTCTATCTTCACTCAAGACTATTGGAGCGGGCTGCTAAGCTTAAGGATGAGCTTGGTGGTGGTTCTTTAACAGCGCTGCCAATCATTGAGACCCAAGCGGGTGACGTATCCGCATATATTCCAACAAACGTGATTTCCATTACAGATGGACAGATTTTCCTTGAGTCCGACCTGTTCAACGCGGGACAGCGACCTGCTATTAACGTAGGTTTATCAGTATCTCGGGTAGGTGGTGCCGCTCAGATTAAAGCTATGAAGCAGGTAGCGGGTCGTCTGCGTCTTGACCTAGCCCAGTACCGAGAGCTAGCAGCCTTTGCTCAGTTTGGCTCTGACCTAGACAAAGCCAGCCAGGCCCGTCTAAGCAGAGGTAAGCGAACAGTGGAAATCTTAAAGCAGGGTCAGTACGATCCAATGTCAGTAGAAGAGCAGGTGGCAGTAATCTACGTAGCTGTTAACGGCTACATTGATGAGCTAGATGTAGAGAAGGTTGGACGCTTTGAGATAGAATATCTCAAGTTTATGCGAGCTAACAAGAGCGATATCCTAGCAGGTATCAGAGAAACCGGCAAGCTGGACAAAGATCTAGAAGAAAAGCTTAAGGCTGCCATTGAAGAGTTTAAGGGTAGCTTTAAATAGACAGAACCTAGCACAATAGATATTGTGTGTTGAAGGTGGTGAGAAAATGGCAGGAATGAGAGATATTAAGCGGCGGATCCGCAGTGTAAAAAATACACAGCAGATCACCAAGGCTATGAAAATGGTGGCAGCAGCTAAGCTGAGAAAGGCTCAAGAAAGAGTGATAGCTGCAAGACCATACAAAGGTAAGCTGAAAGAGGTACTAGGAAGATTAGCTCAGGCTTCCGGTCATGTCAACCATCCCTTGCTCCATGTACGGCAAGCTAAAAAAGTTGCTTACGTACTAGTAACAGCGGATAGAGGACTTTGCGGCGGTTATAATGCTAACGTAATTCGAAAAGCCATGGTTCAGCTAACTGATAGCCCGGTGGAGGCTGATTTAATTGCTGTAGGCAAAAAAGGTCGTGACTTTTTCAGGCGTAAAAAGCAAAATATTTCTAAGGAGTTTATCGGCTTAGGAGAAGAGATTTCCATGGCTGAAGGACGCCAGCTAGCTAGATTCCTGATGGACGCGTACGAAAAAGGTGAATATGACGAGGTGTACTTGGTCTATACCGAGTTTATTACTGCCATGCGTCAAAAGCCAGAAGTAGTAAAGCTGTTGCCTATAGATCCTCCTGAGGAAACAAAGGTAGACGAAACAGAGTACATTTTTGAGCCTCATGCCGAGGATGTACTAGCTACTCTTTTACCTCGATATGTAGAAAATCAGGTTTACCAGGTATTGCTAGAAGCTAAAGCAAGTGAGCATGGTGCCAGAATGACTGCCATGGGTTCAGCGACCGACAATGCGGCAGAAATGATTAGCAAGCTAACCTTGTCGTACAACAGAGCTCGTCAGGCTGCAATTACCAGAGAGATTTCTGAAATTGTCGGTGGAGCTAATGCTCTAGAATAGGAATAAAAGCCCGCGAGCAAAGGAGGGGAATTTGAAGCATGAATAACGGTAAAGTAGTTCAGGTTATTGGCCCGGTAGTGGATATTGAATTTGCTGCGGGACAGCTGCCTGAAATCTACAACGCGATAAAAATTAAAAGTGAGTTTCAAACTGATTTAGACGAAGCTGCTAAAAAGCTAGAGTTGGATATTACCTTAGAAGCTGCTCAGCATCTAGGTAACAACACTGTTCGTTGCGTTGCCATGTCTTCAACTGACGGTCTGCAAAGAGGGATGACTGCTCAGGATACAGGTAAAGCGATTGCTGTACCTGTTGGCAAGGAAACCTTAGGAAGAATGTTTAACGTTCTTGGCGAGCCTATTGATGGCGGCGAGGCTGTCCATGCCAAAGAGGCGTGGCCCATTCACCGTCCTGCACCAACTCTAGAGAACTTAGAGCCTACTACAGAAATCCTAGAAACAGGGATTAAGGTAGTAGACCTCTTAGCCCCTTATTCCAAAGGTGGTAAAGTAGGTTTGTTCGGTGGTGCCGGGGTAGGTAAAACAGTACTAATTATGGAGCTTATCCGTAACATCGCTTACGAGCACGGCGGCTTCTCCGTATTTGCTGGAGTAGGTGAGCGTACTCGTGAAGGTAACGACCTGTGGCATGAGATGAAGGACTCAGGCGTTATTGACAAGACTTCAATGGTCTTCGGTCAGATGAATGAGCCCCCAGGAGCTCGTCTTCGGGTAGGTCTAACCGGTCTGACAATGGCCGAGTATTTCCGTGATAAAGAAGGACAGGACGTACTTCTGTTCGTAGATAACATTTTCCGATTCACTCAGGCAGGCTCTGAGGTGTCAGCCCTATTAGGCCGGATGCCTTCTGCGGTAGGTTATCAGCCTACTCTAGCTACAGAGATGGGTAACCTGCA
>JAWSUQ010000142.1:0-6895 GCA_033549265.1 Bacillota bacterium | reverse complement strand
TGAAATGAATGATAATTTGTACAATTCCTAGATAGGAGATAAGCTGATGGACCTAAGTACAGGCGAGCTGAAAAAATCTGATCAGATACGTTCGGTAGCTCGGGCTTTGAAAATACTGAATCTGCTTGGGAATGCCAATGGCGAGATGGCTTTAGCGGATATATCAAACCAGCTAGGATTAGCCAAAAGCACTGTTCATGGACTCCTGTCCACCCTAAGGGACTTTAATTATGTGGAGCAGTCAAGCTTTACTGGCAAATATAAGCTGGGCATCAGTTTATTTGAGCTAGGCAATGTGGTGGCTAGAAACTGGGATTTGCGAACTGTGGCCATTCCATATATTCAGAAGCTGCTGGAAGAGACGGAGCTGACGGTGCACTTAGCAATACTAGACCATGGAGAAGTGCTTTATATCGATAAACGCGAATATAAGGATGTTTCTCTAAGGATAGTATCCCAGGTAGGGATGCGGCTACCAGCCCATTGCACCGGGGTGGGAAAAGTGCTGCTAGCTTATTTGTCTAAAAATGAAGTTAAGCGGATTATAACTCAAAAGGGGTTGCCATTATATACAGATAATACTATTTCAGACCTTGAGACCTTAGAAAAGGAACTGGCAGCCATCAGACAAAGGGGTTATGCTCTAGATCGGGAAGAGCTTATGAATAGCTTAGGCTGCGTTGCAGCTCCAATTAGGAATCACGAGGGGAACGTAATAGCTTCAATCAGTGTCTCCATGCACTTATCAAGATTAGTGGGAGAAAAGCTTGATGAGGTTGTGGCAAAGGTTACAGAAACAGCAAAGGCTATTTCGAGAGGCTTAGGGTTTAGAGCTGGTTAAGAGGAGGAACAATTTTGGAACAGGTAAAAGCGGCTATAATTGGACCAGGGAATATTGGATCAGACTTAATGTATAAGGTTTTACGCAGTCGCTTCCTCAAAATGGAGCTAATGGCGGGGATCGTACATTCGGAGGGAATTGAGCGGGCTGAGGCTCAAGGTATTAGGACTACTACTAATGGCATCACCTCTATTTTAGAGGATGACAGCATTAAAATAGTCTTTGATGCAACCGGGGCTAAGGCTCATTTGCAGCATGCGCCTTTGCTAAAAGAGGCAGGAAAGATTGCCATCGATTTGACACCAGCTGCCGTTGGTCCTTATGTAATCCCAGCAATTAACCTAGAGGAGCTTTCCGACGCTCCCAATCTAAATCTTGTTACCTGTGGTGGTCAATCCACTGTACCGATAGTCTATGCTATTCAGCGAGTAGCGGGGGCTAAATATGCGGAGATTGTTGCCACTATCTCCAGTAAAAGTGCCGGACCTGGCACTAGGCAAAATATAGATGAATTTACTGAAACTACCACCGAGGCAATCTGTTCTGTAGGTAAGGCCAAGGAAGGGAAGGCCATCATTATTCTTAATCCCGCTGAGCCTCCTATCATGATGACTAACACTATTTATGTAGAGGTGGAAAACCCTGACGAAAAAGCCATTGTTGATTCCGTTACTCAAATGGTTCAACAAATCCAAAGCTATGTGCCGGGATACCATTTGCGAGTGCCACCTATTGTGGAAGCCAATAAAGTGACGGTCATAGTCCAGGTGAGAGGGGCAGGGGATTACTTGCCGGCCTATTCAGGCAACTTGGATATAATCACAGCGGCTGCCACTGCTGTCGGGGATCGAATAGCAGCAAGGATCCTCGGAAGGGAGTACGTGTAATGGTAGAAGCAAAGGGAATTCACTTAGTAGACACATCGTTGCGGGATGGGAGCCATGCTGTCAGTCACCAGTTTACACCTGAGCAGGTGGCCAATATTGCTGGGGGGCTGGATGAGGCTGGCGTTAAGTATATTGAAGTAACTCATGGTGATGGGTTGGCAGGAGCTTCATATAATTATGGCAGGCCGGCCTATAGCGATGAAGATAGATTGAAAGCTGCTGCAGCTGTGATAAAAAAAGGAAAGCTAACTGTACTTTTAATCCCAGGAATTGGGACAAAGAAGGATCTAGAGGCTGCCACAGAGTATGGTGCCCGGGCAGTTCGGGTGGCAACCCATTGTACTGAAGCGGACGTGGGGGAGCAGCATATAGCCCTTGGCAAAAAAATGGGGCTCACAACCTTTGGCTTCCTGATGATGTCCCATATGGTTACACCTGAAAAGCTGGCAGAGCAGGCGAAATTGATGGAAAGTTATGGAGCTGACGTTGTCTATGTGGCGGATTCTGCGGGAGCTATGCTGCCAAAGGAGGTCCACAGCAAAATAAGTGCAGTAGCCTCCCAGGTGCAGATTCCAGTAGGATTTCATGCCCATAATAACCTGTCTATAGCTGTAGGGAACAGCATTACAGCTATAGAGGCAGGAGCTAGCTTTATAGACTGCTGTTGTCGGGGCTTAGGGGCAGGGGCTGGCAATACTCAGACTGAGGTGCTGGTAGGGGTGCTGGATAAGCTGAATTACCAGACCGGCATAGATTTTTATAGCATTATGGAGGTGGCTGAAAAGCGAGTTGAACCCATTATGCATCGGCCTCAGGTAATTGACAATCCAGCCTTGATGCTAGGCTATGGTGGAGTTTATTCAAGCTTTCTGTTACATACCTTTAGAGCTGCAGATAAGTTTAAGGTTGATCCATTAAAGATATTAGTAGAATTAGGTAATAGAAAAATGGTTGGTGGCCAGGAAGACATGATTGTTGACGTGGCCTACGAATTAAGCCAGAAAGAATTTAAGGAGGTGAGGGATTAGAACAAAATTCATTAGATGAATACTGATTGAGGTTTACACGATTTACATTTGGTTTATAAAAAAAGGGGGAGTAAAAGTGAAAAAGAGAAATTTGAAGGTTTTATCCTTAGTAGTAGTGCTTCTTATTGCATTATCAGTGTTAGCCGGTTGCGGCGGTGGAAGCGGTTCCCAGGACAATGGTAACGGTGGCAACAGCGGTGACAGCAGCGAGCCTGAAAAGGTAGTACTAAAGGCTGCAACCTCAGTTGATTTAACACACCCTTACAGCCAAGGATTACTAGCCTATAGTGATCTTTTAGAAGAAGCAACTGATGGTAGATACAGCATCGAACTATTTCCAGCTGGCCAGCTAGGTTCAGAGCGAGAGATTATTGAAGGCGTACAAATGGGGACTATTGATCTAGCAGTAGTATCAACAGCTCCATTAGCAGGTTTCTCAGATGCGTTTTTAGTAACTGACCTTCCATTCATTTTCAAAAGTAAAGAGCATGCTTATAAGGTACTAGACGGTGAAATTGGTCAAGGAATCCTACAAAAATTAGATGGTACTGGTATTAAAGGGATAGCATTCTGGGAGAATGGCTTCCGTAACATCACTAACTCTAAAAAGCCTATTAACGTTCCTGCTGATATGCAAGGAATAAAGATCAGAACTATGGAAAACCAAATTCATATGGACTCCTTTAGACAAATTGGGGCAGACCCAACACCTATGGCTTTCGGGGAGCTATTCACAGCATTACAGCAAAAAACTGTTGATGGTCAGGAAAACCCACTGCCAATTATCTCTACATCAAAGTTTAATGAAGTACAGGAGCATTTAGCTTTAACTGGTCATTTCTACGCTCCAGCTCCGCTATTAATGAGTGAAGCTGTTTGGGGTAAATTAAGTGCTGAAGATCAAGCTATATTCCAAAATCTAGGAAACGAAGCTCGTGATATTGAGCGAGGCATGATTGCAGATATGGATGCAAGACTAGTAGATGAGTTAACAGCCCTTGGCATGAAGGTAACTACTCCAGACAAAGCTCCATGGCAAGAAGCAATGGCTCCAGTATATGACAAGTGGCAGGATAAAATCGGCAAGGATCTAATCGAGCAGGTTAGAGCTGCTGGTGATGGCCTGTAGAATGAATTAGCTCTAGGTTCAGTGGGGGAATTTTATTCCTCCACTGATTTTAGAGATTTGTAGAAATTAGCAAGGAGGGAAAATATGAACGATAAAAAACAAGCTTCCTTCTTCAATTTTTTAGATAAATTTGAAGACACCTCAGTAACAATTCTCTATGCTACTATGGTTATAATAATTTTTCTACAGGTGTTTTTTAGATTCGTAATCAAGGCATCTCTACCTTGGTCAGAGGAGCTGGCCCGATACATTATGGCTTATGCAGTCTTTATTGGGGGTAGTATTGCTGCTAAGGAAGGGGCCCATATTGGCATTAACGTTATTGTTAGCCGCCTCCCAAAACCCCTTGACAATTATATGCGAACCTTTGCTTTGTTTCTAGCCTTTGTTTTTTCTGTTATTTTAGTGTACTTGGCTTTTTTAATTATCTCTTTTTTAATGAATACCGGTCAGAAATCTCCAGCTATGCTTATCCCAATGTGGATCGCATACCTTTCAGTTCCCTTTGGAGCCATTCTGATGAGCATCAGATTTATGCAGGCTACTTATAATCAATTTAGGGAAGAAAGGAGTTAGAGAAATGGTAGCAGGTTTACTTTTTGGTTTATTTGCCTTACTAGTAATAATAAGTGTACCAATTGCTGTTAGCTTAGGGCTGGCCACGGTACTAACTATCTACTTAACAGACATTGTAGCTGTTCAAGTTGCTGCTCAAAGAATGTTTACCTCTATCGACTCCTTCCCGCTTATGGCAGTACCCTTTTTTATGATTGCTGGGGCAGTTATGGAAAAAGGGGGTATTTCTAAGCGATTGATTGGGTTTGCTAATTCGTTAGTAGGAAGCTTTTCTGGTGGATTGGCCCTAGTGGCTATTTTAGCCTCCATGTTCTTTGCAGCTATTTCCGGTTCTGCTCCTGCCACTGTAGCGGCTATTGGAGCTATAATGATTCCAGCTATGGTGAAAAACGGTTATCGTGAAGACTTTGCTACTGCAACCCAGGCCAGTGCTGGTTACATTGGTGTTATTATTCCCCCTAGTATCCCAATGATTACCTATGGTGTAGTGACGGGGGTTTCGATTGGCGGCTTATTTATGGCTGGTTTTATTCCAGGAATAATTATTGGACTATCCCTTGGGGTAGTGGCTGTAATCACCGCTAAGAAAAATAACTACCGAGGTTTGGAGAAAAAGGCTAGCGCCAAAGAAGTATGGATAGCTTTTAAGGATGCTATCTGGGCAATTATGATGCCGGTTATTATCTTAGGGGGTATTTACGGTGGAATTTTCACCCCGACAGAAGCTGCTAATATTGCGGTTGTTTATGGACTAATAATAGGATTGTTTGTTTATAAGGAATTGACTTTTAAAGATTTGCCTAAGATATTAAGGACAGCGGCTATTAGTAGCTCCTTGGTACTATTAATTGTGGCTACCGCCTCTGCTTTTGGTTTAATCCTCACTAGAGAGCAGATACCTCTAAAAATAGCTGAGCTGTTGATAGGCATTACCGACAATCCAATTGTTCTTTTAATGGTACTTAATATTATGTTGCTGTTAGTAGGAACATTTATGGAAACTAATGCAGCCATTATTATTTTGGCACCAATTCTTTATCCAGCTATTATGCAATTAGGTATTGATCCGATTCATTTTGGTATTATCATGGTAGTGAACCTGGCGATAGGTATGATTACACCGCCGTTAGGAGTAAACCTCTTTGTGGCGTCTAGTATGCGGCGAATGCCGATCGAGACCCTTATTAAGGCTAATTGGTGGTACTTAGCGGTCTCTATTTTGGCACTTATGATAATAACCTACTTCCCGCAGTTAAGCTTATGGCTGCCAAATTTACTAAAATAGCACTAAAAGTGCCTGTCCATGCCTTGAAGGCGCAGGCACATATTTTTTTAAGCATTTAACTATTCTGAGAGAAGGTGTGGTTCTATGGTTGCTATTCCACGAATAGTCAAGGTCAGACAAAAATTCTCTGAAGATAAAATTGCCAATATTGAGGAAGCGGTTCATGCTGAATTAAAAAATATAAATTTGAATATTAAGCCAGGGGCTAATATTGCCATCGCCACTGGTAGTAGAGGAATATGCAATATAGCGAAGGTAGTAGCCCAGCTTGTGAAAGAGGTCAAAGCCTTAGGAGGCAATCCTTTTATCATTCCGGCAATGGGAAGCCACGGGGGAGCAACCGCTGAAGGACAGCAGCAGATATTAGCGGATTACGGTATTACGGAAGAGACAATGGGGGCCCCGGTAAGAGCTACTATGAAGGTAGTTAAGCTTGGAAATAATGAGAGCGGAGTCCCGGTTTATCTTGACAAGTATGCTTACGAGTCAGACGGAATAATTGCGGTTAATCGCATCAAGGCCCATACTGACTTTCATGGGCCAATAGAAAGCGGCGTAATCAAAATGCTGGTGATCGGCCTTGGTAAAAGAGCTGGAGCGGAGGCTGTTCATACCTATGGTATTTATGGACTAAGAAATTATATTCCTAGCTCCGCTAAGGTTGTGTTAGAAAAGGCTCCTATTATGGCGGGAATTGGCTTGATAGAAAACGCCTACGACCAGACAGCCAAGATAGTAGCTTTAAGGCCTGAGGAAATGGAAGCCCGCGAGCAGGAGCTGTTGCTAGAATCCAAAGGGCTGATGCCTAGCCTGCCTTTTGACCGCTTTGACGTGCTGGTTATGAATGAAATAGGCAAAAACATCAGCGGCACCGGGATGGATACTAATATTACCGGCCGGATTCAAATAAGAGGTGAAAAAGATCCTGATAAGCCATTTATTTATCAGCTGGTGGCCTTAGATTTAACTGAGGAAAGTCATGGCAACGCTTTAGGGGTTGGGATGGCGGATGTAGTGAGCAAGAAGCTGACCGATAAGATTGATATACAGAAGACCTACACTAATGTTATCACCTCCGGCTTTTTGACTAGGGGAGCAATACCTATTACCATGCCTACTGATAGGGAAGCAATTGAGGTAGCTTTAAAG
>JAWSUQ010000141.1:0-6895 GCA_033549265.1 Bacillota bacterium | reverse complement strand
ATGAAATTGAAGTATTTATCCGCGCTTCAGAGGTTGCTAGCATTGATAACGGCATGAGCATAAAGCTAACTCAGAACAGAAAAGGTGAAAATGTGGATTTTGAAGGAACTATTATTAAGATTGCCCCTACCGCAGTGGAGACAATATCTGCCTTGGGGTTAACAGAGCAAAGAGTTAAGCTTAATATAGATCCAAAGACCCCAGAAGAACTTAAGCTATTTCCAGGGTATAAGCTTGACGTGGAATTTACTATAGATGAAAGAAATAATGTTATTGTTGTACCAAAAACAGTTTTATTCCCCTATCAAACTGGTGAAGCATTATGGGTAATTAGAGATGGGGTAGCAGAGATACAGCCAGTAGAAACAGGTTTTAATAACGATCGAAACATAGTTATAACTAGTGGTTTAGTTGCTGGCGATTTAGTTATTTTAAATCCACAACTAGAAGGATTGACAGCTGGTAAAGCAATAATTATGCAGCAATAGCCATAAATAATAATGCCAGCTACACTTATCAGGTAGCTGGCATTTACAACTTAATTATAATCCATTATTAAGCTAGTTATTTTGGAAACTGCTGAGCTAATTCAGCGGGTAAGGGTACACTACGTCTCTGAGTTAAGCACATGGTTACACTAGTCACTTCCGCATCTGCTACAAGGTCTCCATTAGATTTTCTAATAATTTTTTGATGCAGCACATAGCTTGATACACCTTTTCTTACTGGCTTAGTTCTAACTAGTAATATTTCCCCCTGTCTAGCTTCCCTCCTATAGTTTATATTGATATTTACCATTACTGTTCCTATATCCATTTCTAGAGCTAATCTGTCTGAGGAAAAACCTGCCTTTTCATACCAGTCGTCACGACCCCACTCAATATAATCTAAGTATTTGGAGTTCCCAACATGACCTAAGATATCAATTTCTGTTGAGCGTACTTGAATTTCAATTTCAGTTTCCATACAGTTGCCCCCATTAAAACAATTTGAAAAAACCTATATATATCCAAATGGTTCTACTTTATTTATCTTTAATTCTTATACATTCCGCCAAATTCCTTTAATTTTTGTCAAAAAAGTCTTAAAAAAATTAAAAAAGACTGCTAGTTTTTGGCCAGCAGTCATTTCAAAAAGTATGGATTACATCATAAAAATTGCTAAGATTGTGGCTACAAATAACCCGGACATCACTGCAATAAAATTCTGACGAACTAAATCCATTGGCTTTACCCCGGCTATTCCTGCGTCAGCAACTACCCCGAAGGCCCAGGCAGTTAAGGTACCACCACCAGCCCATATTGCTGCTACCTGGCCAAGGGCTGCCAAAGTAGAAACATCAACACCAGTAGGTCCTCCAAGTGATGCTGCTAATGAGCCCACTAAAGGCAGTCCGGAAAAGCCGGACCCGTCTAATCCAGTCATTAGCCCAACTAATACTATTCCAAAGGCCAGGGGTACTGTACCTAAAGGAATACTAGTAGCTAACGCTGTCCCAAGGTCAAACATAAAACCAGGTGCTCCTTCACCTAAGATAGCTGCAGCATCAGAAGGAGACCCTAAAAAGAAGAAACCCGCTATGGGAATTACTGGAGCAAATATTTTTATAGCAAACATAAAGCCTTCCCTTAAAAATCCCACAACTTTTTCGAAGGCAGCTCCTTTATGATGAACGACTGAAGCTATTATCATAATTATTGCAGCTGCCCCACCTAGTAAAGATGTAGCGTCTCCCCCTTGAATATTTGGGATAGCTTCGTTCATATTAGAGCGGATCATAGTGGCTACGATGGAAAAGAAAATGATAGGAACGAAAATAGCAAAAGCTTTGGCATACCACGGAGCAGCTTTTGGTACTTCTTGTGCCAAGAGATCATTTTTTTGAGGCTTGCCACTGAAAATATCTTTTCGCAGTAAAATAAATGCAACTATCAAAGCTGTGATTCCAGTAACATAACCAAATAAAGCACCTTTACTAACGATTAAGGCAACATCAACGTCTGCAGCCCTAGCAGTTATATTAGGAGCACCCTGGAGTACCACGTCAGCTGATAACGCCGTTCCGTGACCCCCTAAGTTAAGGGCAACTGCTGCCGCCATGGGTGATAATCCGGCCGCAATTGCTACAGGAATTAAGATGGTACCAACTAAGGCAACTGCTGGCGTAGGCCAAAAAAAGGTAGCCGCTAAAAACATAACTCCTGCTAAACTCCAATAGGCAACTGCAGGCTTTGACATAAGTTTTTTTGCTGGTGATACCATTAAATAGTCAGCCCCCATACTTTGGAGCGACTTTAACATACCTACCATTAGAGAAATAACCAGCATAATATCAAACAAACTAGTACCTGCTGCTTCTAAAGCTTTAAAAACAGTTTGTCCCCCACCGATTAGTGATCCATTCCACAAATATCCAATAATAAATATCCCTATTAAACAAGGCAATACTACATCCCTGCGAAATATCATCAAACCAATTACTGAACATACAACAGCCAAGTAAATCCAATGTAACAGTGTTAATTCCGGCATATATTCAACTCCCCCTAATCTTCTGCTCTATATTAATGTTTTGGCAAATACATTTGTTAAGCCAGCATCATCTACCCGTTGTTGTATTACGCTTAAATCAGTAGAGTAAAGTCCTAACTCCTGCATTCTAGCAAAATAGCCTGCTCCTGAAAAAGTATACTTTTTAGTTAGCCCCTCTTCAGTTTTCATTTGTTCATTAACATGGGCAATAGCATCACCGATAGCGAGAGCCGGAGAAACCACCAGGCCTTCCATTCCTGCTAGATGGCGAACTGCATTATGACCTGCTAATGTACCGGTAATGATTGCTTCAGTATGTCCAACCAACAGACCAGCCTTTTCGCCCCCGCAATAAAGGTTGGCTACGCCGTCAACTTTAAGGGAATTATCTCTAGGTGATAATGCTAAATATCTAATCGAGTTGCCAATTCCCCCTGAATAAGGGTCTTCAAAACGAGCATTTTCAAAACCAGGAATTTCACGTAACAGCTCTATTGGATAAAAAGGTGACATCAATTTAGCATGACCTGTATCTAACAAGATAAGATTTTGGGCAAATTCTTTCAGAGCATATTGTTGACATGCTTTTGCTGCCAGCATGCCTTCTCCCTTTTGCAGGTCTTCTGGTATAGGTACAATTGCTACACCCTGCTGATTTAATTCCTCAACTAAATCAGAACGCAATGATTCCTTATGGAGCTTACAGGAACCACTCATAGCACCTATAGAACCATCACCTTTTTTGCCCATAAATTCTGCTGCACCAGCCTTAGCTGCTATGCTTATCCGTCCACCAAAGGTAGGACAGCGCAGTATACACATCGCACACCCATTGCCATATTTGCTACAGTTGCCCATTGGGCCTGCTGTACCGGTTGCTTCAACAAAGACATCGCCGTTGACTTGCTTATCATCATCAATGATAACCCTTTTAATAGTACCCGCCTCTACTTCGACATCTTTAACACGACTATTTAAAATTACTGTTATTCCTTTTCCGGTTAATAGATTCTTAATTGCAGGTTCAATAGTTGATACGTCATAAAGACTAGCATGCTTGTGACCGGGGAATTCTATATTTCTATGCCTAGCATTGGCATCAATAGTCTGGAAAACCTCACCACCACCCATTGCTATTGCCTCTTCGGTAGCAGTAAACCGGCCATTATTACGCATTATTCCACCTACCAAGCCTGTACCTAAGAGCATATCAGTTCTTTCTATTAATGTAACTTCTGCTCCAGCGTTTTTGGCAGCCACGGCAGCGCTAACACCTGCCCAGCCTCCTCCAATTACTACAACTTTTGCCACGTTATTTCCTCCTCAAGTCTATCCGACATAATTCGACTTTTTTAAGCTTACCATATGATGATGCTAGAGGTAAGATTGAAAGAAAAAAGAAGAAGCGGATACTAAGATATTACCGCTTCTTACTTACATTTACTCCCTTATGCTATTAATGTTATCATCTTGGGTTATTATTGGTGCTATGGTAATATTATGCACCATCACCGCAAAGCAAACAATATAGTTCGAGATTAAATTAACTTCTTTACCCAAAAACCGCCCTTGAAATTTTTTGGCTCATGGGACATAATAAAGGCAGTATTATCAACTGAATGAACAAATCTAAAAAGCTCCGCCTCATGCTTTCTTCTTGTTAAAACCTGCATTACTAATCTTTCTCCATCTCTTCCAGAACCAATCCAGCTAGTGACGCCGTAGCCCTTTTCCCTTAGAGCTGCCTGTAAATTAGTATCATTGTCCTTTAAGATGATTTGAACTGTAACGTAGCCTAAGGCTACAAATTCTTCAATTTTGCTACCTAATAATATCCCTAAAGCATAGCTGCTACAATACACCACAATGCTTAAATAGTTATCAAGATTACTTAATACTAAAGTTAAGCCACTAACATAAATAAATACTTCAACTGTACTAATAGCAGCAGCGATGTATTTTTGACCCTTTAAAGTACAAATCATTCTAATGGTATATAAAGATACATAAGTGATCTGGACAGCAAAAATTAATAGTAATATTCTCATAAAGACTCTCCCCCAAATAAGTAGATCCCAATTACAACAAGCTTCAAAAAAAGCTAATTATCTGTAGTTTTTACTTGACTAATTTCACAACAGCTGCCATATGTGCAGGAGTTGTACCACAGCAACCGCCAAATATCTTCACTCCTAGCTCTAAGAATTCTTTAGCATAGTTAGCAAAGGCTACTGGAGTTTGGTCAAATACTGTTTTAGTACCTACCAGTTTTGGTAGCCCTGCATTTGGTTGAGCCATAACAGGTACTGAAGCTATCTTTAGCATCTCTTCAATGATGGGGAGCATTTCCTTTGGTCCAAGGCCACAATTGGCACCAATTACATCTACTCCTAATGCTTCTAGCTCCTGTACTGCTACTGCAGGTCCAATTCCCATCATAGTCTTTCTGCCAGACTCAAAGCTCATCATGGCAATAACTGGTAAATTTGTATTTTCTTTAATAGCCTGCAAAGCTATCTTTGCTTCAGTTAAGCAGGACATGGTCTCTACATTAAATAGGTCTACTCCCCCTGTTGCTAATGCTAAAGCTTGAGATTTAAAGGCATCGTAAAGCTCTTCTTCGCTGACATCCCCTAATGGCTTAATCAGCTTTCCTGACGGGCCTATGTTCCCAGCTACATATGCTTTACCCATACTAGCCTTTTTAGCTATTTGAGCACCTTGATAATTAACCTCATATAGCTTGTCACCTAAGCCGTGCATTGCCAGCTTGATGGTATTGCCCCCAAAGGTGTTGGTTTCAATAATATCTACGCCACTGTCTACATAGCTTTTATGAACCTGATAAATAGCTTCACTGTTTTCTAGATTCCACTCCTCTGGCGCTATTCCAGGGGCTAAACCTTTAGTTTGAAGAATTGTCCCCATCGCACCATCAAAGATTAAATACTTTTGTTCCTTTAAAGCGTCAAAAAAATTCATAGCTGTTGTCTCCTTTATATTAAAAAATACCCGCTAGGACTCTGCCCAAGCGGGTCTATAGATATTAATATATCATTTTAAATGTAATTTAAAAACCCTTTTTTTAAGACATTTTTCCTAGTGTGCACTTTTGCTATTATCCAATCCTAATGTAACATAATTAAACAATTTTTTTAGGAAATTAAGCATATAGCTTATTTCGTCTTTTCAAAGCCTTGAATATATTACTATATATGAACAGGAGTTACGAGGGGAGGAGTTTTTAATGAACAAAAGATTTTTTGCATCTTTATCCGGTGCGGAAGAAGTTCCACCAGTTGAAACATTAGCATTTGGCGAAACTACCTTACAGCTTAATGAAGAAGGAACTAAGCTGCATTATCGCTTAATGGTAAATAATCTTCAAAGATTTATAGAAGCTCATATCCATTTAGGGGCTAGAGGTGAAAATGGTCCTATAGTAGCTTTTTTATTTGGGCCTGCATCTCCAAGCATTAGCGTCAATAGGGCTACAGTACAAGGTATAATTACCGAAGATGATCTAGTTGGGCCCCTGGAGGGACAGCCATTTTCAGCCCTTATTCAACAAATGCTAGCTGGTAATACTTATGTTAATGTTCACACAGAAAGACATCCAGCAGGAGAAATCAGAGGGCAAATTCGGAAAGTACCTAATTAAATGGAGATCTAAAATAAACTTGCATTGGAGGGGGAGCTAAATGACTAAAACTCCAAAAAACATCCATTTGCTATTAGATGATTACGCTGGTAAAGCAAGTGAAACTACTGCTATCAAGCAGTATTTACATCATTATTTGGTGGTGGAGGAAGAAGACGTGGCAGATTTGTTGGAAGAGGTAGCTATTGAAGAAATGAGACACTTAGAGCAGCTAGGTCATACTCTTGAGGAGGCAGGAGTTGATCCTCGCTATTGGGATTCTAAGAAAAAATATTGGACTGGGGCTTATGTAAATTATCAAGAAAATGTATGTGATATTTTACAAGCTGATA
This sequence comes from Bacillota bacterium, assembly GCA_033549265.1. Lineage (GTDB taxonomy): Bacteria > Bacillota > Desulfitisporia > Desulfitisporales > JAWSUQ01 > JAWSUQ01. The sequence continues at coordinate 370 of JAWSUQ010000141.1, read as the reverse complement.
TAGAAGCAGAGCTAGGGGCTATTCTACAATACTATCAGCATATGGAAGCCATCTGTGATCCCCATGTAGAAATGATGTTAAGAAAAATAATAAACGATGAGCTTAGACATATTAGTCTTTTTATGGAAAAACAAGCTAAGTATTGCCCAAACTGTGACCATAAATCATGGCTTAAAAAAGTCATAGAAAAGATGCCACTAGATAAATTAGTAAAGGGCCAGCTGGTAAATGACTTACGTTTAACTAAATAGCTGAAAAAAAGAGCTCTCATCCTAACTAATTGGCTGAGAACTCTTATTTTATATTGTAATTAACTTTAATAGCTCATCTCTATTCTTAGGTACTATTGCTAAATCATTAACCTTACCGC
>JAWSUQ010000140.1:3586-6916 GCA_033549265.1 Bacillota bacterium | reverse complement strand
GCATTGTAAACAAACTTGATGAGTGGACTAGACGTAGGATTAGAATGTGTTATTGGAAACAGTGGAAGAAGGTCAAAACCAAATTCTTGAACTTAAAGGAAATGGGTATTGATGAACCTAAAGCATGGGAGTTTGCTAACACAAGAAAAGGCTATTGGAGAATATCCAATAGCCCTATCCTAGCTAGAACCTTTACTAATAAAGTGCTGAATAAATCAGGATACCTTAGTTTTACGGAAAGATATGCACAAGTAACTAATTCTTAACGAACCGCCAAGTACCGAACGGTATGCTTGGTGGTGTGAGAGGACGGGAAATAAATTAATTATTTCCCTCCTACTCGATGTCAAAGCAGGTGAATTGTTCCCTTCATGTAATAAATAGATAGCTTATGCATGGCCCTGGTAATAGCTACGTATAATAGCTTAGTATCTAGCTCATCAACCATATAGCTACTATTAATATTAATAATCAGCACCGCATCAAATTCTAAGCCTTTAGCAAGATAAGAGGGAACAAGCATAACCCCAACCTCATAGCTTGTCTCATCGCCGGTTAGTATTGGAACTGTAATACCTTCCTTAGCTAATGACTTTTTGATATGCTGACATTCATCCATAGTTTTTCCTATTAGAGCAATAGATTTATAGCCACTCCGTTTTAAAATGCTTATCTGTTGGCTTAACTCAGCAGTTAACTGAGACTCTTTGCTAAACGCTTTCAGCTCCGGCTGATCTCCATGGCGAACTACCGGTTCCGCCAGAACTACTTCTCGTTTCAGTCCTTTTTTTAGCACCTCATTCGCAAGGTTCATAATCTCAATAGTAGTCCGGTAGCTTTGCTTTAAGGTGAGATAAGTTGCATCTGCAGGGAAAACATAATCTTGGACCTCTTGCCAATTGTCAATACCTCGATAAGCATGAATTCCCTGAGACAAGTCTCCTAGGATAGTAAAGCTATTAGTTTTCAAGATATGCTTTAGAACAAAAAACTGAAAAAGACTAAAATCCTGAGCCTCATCGATGACCACATTGTTTACTTTAATATCGTTATTAAAGCCTTCAAGCTTTGCTTTTAAATACAATAATGGGGCTAGGTCCTCTAATTCCAGTGTCTTTTTTTGGAGTAACTGACTTGATACCATACATAAATGTTCTACTGCCTGAGGGTCTAAGTCCGATGCACTATATTTTCGTAAAGCTTCAGGCTTTGAGACTAGTTCATCATAGTAAACTAACAAAGGCTTTTTAAAGAACTTAGCCAGATACTTGGTAACCAAGGTGCGGGCAGCCTTATTAACTCTTCCTAGCTTTTCTTCTCTTTCATCCATTAAGGCAACAATTTTCTCTCTTCTTTCCTCAGTCTCTTCCATACTTGAACGGATGGCTTCAATTTTTTGCTCATAATCCTTTTCTATGTCTTCAATAATCTTTTTCTTATGAGTTCGCAGCTTTAGTGACAAATTATTCTTTAGTTGCTCAAGCCGCTTCAGTATTGGCGAATAGCTGTACTCATGAATAAATTGGCGCTCTATGTTTTGACGGGAAGTAATAATGTACTCCTCTAAGGCAAAGTCCTCCTGAGGCAGCATAGTCTGTTCAGCATCAGCAATATAAGCATCAATTATAGCTTTAAACTCCAGAGAGCCTTTAAAGGCTGCAGCCCATCGGATAAGCTCTGCTTCATCGTTATTTCCTTTTTGCTCTGCTTCCAACAACAATATCAGTTTTTCCTCTGGCTTAGTTAACTTGTATTTTAGCCCTAGTAACTCATAGCAGAAATCTATATAGGTAGTTTGCTTTACCCTTTCTACCCCTAACTCCGGCAAAACCTCAGAGATATAATTCAAGAATAGGCTATTTGGCGCCATAATCATAAAGTTTTCTGGGATAAAGCTATCTTCGTAAGTATAGATTAAATAGGCTACTCGGTGTAAGGCAATAGTAGTCTTACCACTACCGGCAACCCCTTGGACAATTAAGGGCTTTTCTAGATCAGCCCTGATGATTTTATTCTGCTCCGCCTGAATAGTAGCCACAATATCCTTTAATCTATTCTCAGCATGAGCTCCCAAAGAAGCCTGAAGAAAATCGTCATTAGTTGTGATGTCTACATCAAAAAAGTCCAGTAGTTTTCCTGCATCAATGGTGTATTGCCGCTTTAGAGACAAATTACCCTTAATAGTAGTTGTATCAGTTTGATAAGATACTTCTCCCAGTCTACCATCATAATAAATGCTGGCAACCGGTGCCCGCCAATCTACAATCAAGGGCTCCTGATCTTCCTTTAACAGTGACAACTTGCCAATATAATACTTTTTCTTACCATTAGTCCCCTGCTCCTGGAAATCTATTCTACTGAAGTAGGGCTTATCTTTGGCACTTAGTACTTTAGTTAGGTTTTCTTTATTAACATCCAAAAACTTAGCGTTAGTTAAAATAGTAATGTAGCTTTGACTGCTGTCTAAGTAGTCAAGGTTAACAAAGGCTTCCCTGATTTCACTTTGGTAATTTTTTGAGTTTTCTTCTATATTCTCAACGAATTTATTAAAGTAATCTTTCGTATATTCCAAACGGTCTGCTTCCTTTTTATATTCAGGATGCTTTTTAATTGACGTCATGAAGGAACTCCTTTCTAAAAATCCCAACTTCTTTTTGCTTTATCAGCTGACTAATCACTAGAGGAATCACTAATAGAAAAATTAATGTCATTGACTGCATAGCTGATTGTAAACTATACTTTTCAGCCAGTAATCCAGTTATACTAGGCCCTAGACTATAAATTAGGGTATACAAAGTGCCAAAAAGTCCAAAGCCTATGCCCCGATATGCTTCTGGTATACTTTTCATCACATAGGAGTTTATCAACGTATTCAATGATAGCATAAAGGTCCCCATTAGTATTAACAATAATAACAGTAACCAAAAGGAAGATACTATCGTAAATGCTAGGCTGCTGACAAAACTCATAGATAAACATATTAGCAGCAGTATTAAGTTTCCGTATTTATCCGCTAGATTACCTAAATAAGCCTTAGTTATAAGTGCCACCACAAAGGCTGTCAAATAAAAGTAGTTGGCAACGCTGCTTTCAAAGCCCTTGACCTCTACTAAATAGGTGGGTACAAAAAACAAAAAGCCTACCCAGGCAATTCCTTCAATTCCACCAACTAAGGTAGCCCAAATTATCATTTTTTTAGTATTAGCATTATTTTTAAAAACTTCAATAAAAGGTGCTAATTTCTCTTGTCATATCTTTCGGGGCAAGTTTGCCAATAAATCCTTAGGAAAAGTAAAGTTTTGCCAACGACTGACTAAGTAATAAAAGTTC
>JAWSUQ010000140.1:0-3576 GCA_033549265.1 Bacillota bacterium | reverse complement strand
CCATTATTAAAAAGGCTAACAAAAAAACATCCCGCCAACTAAACCAAACTAAAAATAGGGTTACTACAAAAGGAGCTACTATAGAGCCCGCGGTTCCAAAGGTCTCTAATAGTCCTGTTGAGCGGCCGATATGCTCCTCGCCCCCTAGAGTAGTACCATATGAATACCCAGCTGTTACGTAGAGTCCACTCATACACCCCATTATAAATGTAGCAAGTAAAAATAATAGGTAATTTGGAGATAAATAAGCTAGTAGAATACTTCCAGTAAAAAATATATTGGCAATTAATATAACGGGAATCTGCCCAACCGCATCACTTAATAGACCAGAGGGAAAACGAAATAGGGCATAGCCAATAAATGCGGCAGTCATCAGTAAGCCTGCTAAACTATAGTTAATCTGAAAAGCCTCCTGAATAGTTAATAGCAAAGGAGCATAAATTTGCCTAGCAAAGTTCCCTACCCCAAAAATCACAGCATTAGCAATAAATAACCATTTGATAATATTATTATGCTCTTCTAACATGTCTGTAACTACATCTCCTTTTTATTAAGTTCGCAAAGCATAAATATTTGTCTATTTATACTGTAGAACTAAAGGTTTTATTCGGGGTAAATTTTATCAAAGAGCCTGTACGCGGTTAGTACAGGCTCTTCTAGCGGTGATATTCCTCCGTTAAGCTAAGGGGCTCTAGCTGCTGCCAGTTCACCTGGTCTTTGCTAAGCTCGTGGGAAGTAATGATCCCCGACTCTTTCTGAAAGTTATTGCTGACTATCATTTCATGTAACATTTCTAGGCCTAGTTCAAAAAGCCAAGCTGGTGGATCAAACTCATTCTTATGATTGTAAATTTGCAAGGCTACTTTTGTTACCCCCAATTTATACATTCCCACAAGATCAGCCTCTTTAGACACCATGAAATTTCTATAAATCATATATTCCTCATCAAAAAATTGAGAAAATACGTGATAATCTTCACCGTTTACTTGAATAATCTGTCTTGCTCTTCCGTTGTTAATGCTCATAGTTATCAACTCCGTAATTAATTATAATCGCTTTCCCTTTTTAAGTATTTCAATAAACTCATTTAAGTCATCTTTCTTAACCCGCCAATGCCGACCTATTTTAAATGCTTTAATTTTCCCCTCATTAACTAGCTTATAGGTTGTAATCTCACTAATTTGTAAGTACTTAGCTACCTGAGAAATGGTCATGATATCTTGATCCACTGGTAGTGCCCCCTTTAAAAGTAGTAGCAACTAATAGTATACCATAAATAGTTTATTTTAGGAGGTCTAATTTTAACTTAGTTATACTCAGTTATAAAAGAATGAAAATAAATGGCATCATGTCCAGCAAAATGGATTAAACTATAATCAAGTTTTATAAGGGCTTACTTCAAAAATAGCGCTAACTAATGTAAAATAGGAATAGAGTTACTTTTGATGATAGCTATCTCTGGATAAAGAGCTGTCAGGTTAGGAGAAAATATGGTGAGCAATGTAGTAATCCAAGAGTGCCAAGATTATGGTCTAGATAAAGTGATGTCAAAGATAAACGAGGGTGTAGAAATAATTGGGGGCTGGAATTCATTTGTACAGCCAGGATCAACAGTGTTGCTTAAAGTAAATCTTATTGGACCTAAGCCCTCTGATTCTGCTGCAGTAACCCACTGTGAATTTGTCCGGTCAATGGTAAGAATCTTAAAGCAGCGGGGATGTACCGTATGGATCGGTGATAGTTCCGGTGGAGCTATTGCTGGCATAGCACCTACAGCCCGAAGTTTTAAAGTAGCAGGGTATGAAAAAATCGCAACAGAAGAAGGGGCTATAATTAAAAATTTTGACTGTGAGGGTGTAGTAGAAGTATGCCCACAAAGTAGATGTGAAGAAAAAATGTACCTAGCCAGGCCTATATTTGATGCAGATGTTGTCATCAATTTGCCTAAACTAAAAACTCATTCAATGGGAATCTATACAGGAGCTGTTAAAAATTCATTTGGCTGCATCCCTGGACTTAGGAAAGCAAAATATCATAAAATAGCTCCAAATGCAAAGGAATTTGGAGAAATAATAGCCGATATAAATCAAGCAGCAAAATTCCACCTCCATATAATGGACGGCATTATATCTATGGAAGGAGAAGGACCAACAGCGGGGGAGGCCTATCCAGGGGGTAAAATCCTTATAAGTACAGATCCCCTGGCATTAGATGTAGTGGCGATGAAGATGCTAGGATTGGACATACAAGATGTGCCGATTCTGGAGGCAGCCCAAAAGAGAGGGATAGGGGAAGTCGATTTAGAAAATATTCTAATTGACGGAGATTATAAAACCATTCCCAAACTGGAGAATTATAAATTACCCAAGGGTTTTCGAAGCACCAAAAAAAGTAATTCGCAGTTATTGTCTAGGGTGATTGATTTTTTTCAGACACGGCCAAAAGTTAATCTGAAAAAGTGCAAGAATTGTAATATATGTGTAGAGAGCTGTCCTGTAGAAGCTATTAATATTGATTCAAAAAATATTGATTATCAACAGTGTATAGAATGTTTGTGCTGTCATGAACTGTGCATCTATAAAGCAGTGGACTTAAAAAAAGAAAATTTTCTTGCCAGCATAGTGAGCCGTATCTTTATGGGAAGAAATCAATAACTTCCTAAAATAAATTAAAGCAGGAGGGGGCAACCCGCCTCCTGGTATTAATTGTAAGCTTCTTTAAGGTTTTGACTTTTCATTCCTATCTAATTCCGCTTGAATCTCTCCTATCTGCCTAATGAAACTTGACATATTTACAGCCCGCATATATTTGTCTACCTTATTTTTTCTACTTTCTGAAAGAAAGGGCTTAAGGGCTAACAATAAATTGGCTACTGGGTCAGTGTGGTTCATTCTTTGTAAACTAGAATTTTGTTCGGACATTTTTTGGCTAAAGATAGTACTTAACTTGCTTTTGACTTCTTCACCTTTTTCAGGGTTTCCCAGCATAAAGCCCAGCTGATCTATCGTCTCATTTAAATCGTTACTATTAATCATGCTTAATAAACTAGCCAAATCTGCCTTAGATTCACTCAAAGCTGTCCCTCCTCATCTATTTTAAAGAGTAGCTGTACAGCTAAAAAACTATACAGCTACTAGAGTGTTTCTCGAGTTAGAAGTTAAAATTGTTGTCTCCTAAAAAGAATAAGAGAAGAAGTAATAGTAAATTATTGTCATCACCAAAACCATCATCTAAGAAAAAGAATAAGATAATCAATAAAAATAAGTTGTTTCTCTTAGGTACGGGTACGTGCTTTGTAGCTTCCATCGTGATTTTTTCCTCCTTTCAAAGGGTGATTATTGGGGGGTACCCAATATCATAATATGGAATGTAAAAGATATTGTTACAACCCTTTAAGAAAGAAATAATTTAATTAATAGCCTTATCTTAAAGGGAAAATCATTACATAAAAAGCACGAGTTAACCAAGCAGTAATAACAATAGAACTAAAACTAAGCTAAAGTCTTCATTGGGTCCATTTAAAACAACAAATAGAATTAACAGTAACAATAAATCTTCATTATCTGTAATGTTACT
>JAWSUQ010000139.1:0-6920 GCA_033549265.1 Bacillota bacterium | reverse complement strand
GTTTGCAGCAACTCATTGAGAGCTAATTCATTAGAAAATGCTGCTGGACTTCTAAAAGAAGAGATGAGAAATTTAGGATCTCTAATAATTAGCTGTGCTGATAAATACCAAGTTCCTGCTGGTGGAGCACTAGCTGTCGATAGAGAAAAGTTTGCTCAAGAAGTAACTAATAGAATAAATAATCATCCCAAAATTGAGACTGTAATAAGAGAAGTAGAGAGTTTAGATATAACTGGCCCTCTGATAATAGCTACAGGTCCATTAACTGAAGGCAAACTAGCTGGGGAAATTAGTAAACTGACAGGGGTTGAATATTTATATTTTTATGATGCTGCAGCGCCAATAGTGACTAAAGATTCAATCAATATGGGTATAGCATTTAAAGCTTCTCGTTATGGTAAGGGTGATGACGATTATATAAATTGCCCAATGAATGAAGAAGAATATAGTGCTTTCTTTAAAGCGTTAATGTCTGGAGAACAAGCTATTACTGGAGCCTTTGAAAAACAGATTTTTTTTGAAGGATGTATGCCTATAGAAGAAATGGCTAGAAGAGGCATAGATACTTTAAGGTTTGGTCCAATGAAGCCAGTAGGCCTAGTTGATCCTAGAACAAACAGTAGACCTTACGCAGTAGTGCAATTGCGTCAGGATAATTTAGAAGGAACCTTATATAATATTGTAGGCTTTCAAACAAAGCTTAAATGGCCAGAACAAGAAAAGATTTTTAGACTTATTCCAGGACTTGAAGCTGCTGAATTTGTACGGTTTGGAGTCATACATCGCAATACATTTATAAATTCTCCTAAACTGCTTGGTGCAACCTTTAATCTCAAGGAAAACCAGAACTTGTTTTTCGCTGGTCAAATAACTGGAGTGGAAGGCTATATTGAATCAGCGGCCAGTGGCTTAGTAGCTGGATTAAACGCATTTCGGTTAGTGTCTGGGAAAGGGCCTTTAACATTTCCTCTGGAATCAGCTATAGGAGCATTAAGCAACTATATAAGCACAGCACCGGCAAAAAGCTTTCAGCCTATGAATATTAATTTTGGTTTGCTGCCGTCATTACCAATAAGGATAAAAGATAAGAAAGCAAAAAATCAGGAGTTGGCAAAAAGAGCGCTTGAAAGCTTAACTAAATACATAGAAGAAAATTTTTAAAAAATTCTGTTTTTTTACTTGCAAGGAGTTTGTGAATATGGTAACCTAGTGAAGAAAACATATATAATTGGAGGGATATCATGCAAAATAACAAGCTGTTAACAATGGTAGACAGTTTTTTAACATATCTTCAAAATGAAAAAAATTGTTCTCAACATACATTGTCAGCTTATAGTAATGATATCTTACAGTTTATATTTTATTTGAACAAGGTAGAGTTAGTTTATAGCTTTGATGATGTGGATCGATATTTATTTAGAAGATATTTGGCTCACTTGCAGGAAATGGGTAAAAATAGAACAACTATTGCTAGAAAGTTATCTTCGATGAGAAGTTTTTATAAATACCTTTCCAAGAAAGCTGCCATAAAATCAAATCCTATTGAATTAATAGCCTCCCAAAAACGAAAGGAATCACTATTAAAGTTTTTGTATTATGAGGATGTCTTATTACTGTTAAACGGACCTAATATAAATACTGCGTTAGGCATTAGGGACCATGCTATTTTGGAAGTACTTTATGGTTCGGGCTTAAGGGTTAGTGAATTAGTTGCTTTAGATTTGGAGGATGTTTCTTTAGATTTAGGAATAATTAGAGTGATTGGCAAAGGTAATAAAGAGAGGCTAGCTCCTTTAGGGCAATGGGCTCAAATTTCTTTACAAAGGTTTCTAGATGAGAGTAGATCATCTATTAAGGGAGCAAATAATACTAAAGCACTTTTTATCAACAATAAAGGAACAAGACTAACAGATCGTGGTATAAGATTCATATTGACTAAATATGTTGACCTTGTGGCAAATGAAGCCCGGATTAGCCCTCACGTGTTAAGGCATTCATTTGCCACCCACCTGCTTGAAGGTGGTGCAGATTTGAGGACTGTGCAGGAGTTGTTAGGGCATGAAAGTATGGCCACAACTCAAATATATACCCATGTAACGAAGCAACGATTAAAACAGATTTATAATGAATCCCATCCTAGAGCATAGTAAAACTTTGTTTAATTAAGGGGGCGCAAAGACTTGTTTAAAGGAACAACGATTGTTGCTGTGAGAAGCGGAAACAAAGTGGCTATTGCAGGTGACGGCCAGGTTACCTTTGGCAGCAATATGATAATGAAAAATAACGCTAAAAAAGTGAGAAAACTCTATAATAGTACTGTATTGGTTGGCTTTGCAGGATCAGTTGCTGATGCAATTACGCTTTTCGAAAAATTTGAAGGAAAGCTAGATGAATATAATGGAAATTTAGTGCGAGCTGCCATTGAACTTACCAAGGAATGGAGAATGGATAAGGTATTAAGAAAGCTAGAAGCATTGATGATAGTAGCTAGTGCAGATAAAACTCTAATTATTTCAGGTAGCGGAGAAGTGTTTGAGCCGGAAGAAAATGTAGCAGCCATTGGATCTGGGGGCGGCTTTGCCTTAGCAGCAGCTAAAGCTCTCATAAATCATTCCAGTCTCTCAGCCACAGATATTGCTATTAATTCACTTAAAATTGCCTCTGAAATTTGTGTATACACTAACTCTAATATTACTGTGGAAGAACTTTCTAACTAGGAAGGAGCAATGCTATGGAGAGTTATACCCCTAAGGAAGTGGTTCAATATCTTGACAGATATATAGTAGGACAAGAAAAAGCAAAAAAAGCAGTAGCTATCGCCCTGAGAAACCGCATTCGTCGAAAAAAGCTGACAGCTGATATGCAGGATGATATCACTCCTAAAAATATCATCTTAATAGGTCCTACTGGAGTAGGAAAAACTGAGGTAGCTAGGAGACTGGCAAAGCTAGTTAAAGCACCTTTTGTAAAAGTTGAAGCCACTAAGTTTACTGAGGTGGGTTATGTAGGAAAAGATGTAGAGTCAATGGTTCGAGATCTTGTGGAAATATCCATCAGGATGACCAAAAGTGAGATGGTATCAAAGGTGCAGGATAAAGCTGAGGAATTGGCCAACCACCGGATCTTAGATATTATAGTTCCTTACAAGAGAAGAGAGATGATGAATTCTAATCCACTACAAATGCTTTTTGGAAACACCGGGCATGCTGAAAACTTTGATAATGAAAGTCAAGAGCAATCAGAAGAAACTAATATTAAAATGATTCGAGAGCAAAAAAGAAAAGAGTTAGCAGCAGGTAAGCTAGAAGAGGTTACTATTGAGATTGAAGTGGAAGAAAACATGCAGCCAGCTTTAGATGCATTTTCCGGAACTGGCATGGAAGAAATGGGCATGAATCTACAAAACATTTTCGGAAATATGTTTCCTAAGAAAAGAAAAAAAAGAAAAGTAACAATTAAAGAAGCTCGGAAGCTTTTAATAAACGAAGAAGCTCAGAAGCTTATTGATATGGATGAAGTAATCAATAATGCTATAGAAAGGGCTGAGCAAACAGGAATAATATTCTTAGATGAGATTGACAAGATAGCTGCAAGAGAGAGTAGTACAGGACCTGATGTCTCTAGAGGCGGGGTACAAAGAGATATCTTACCTATTATTGAAGGCTCTACAATTATGACAAAGTATGGTCCTGTGAAGACTGATTATATTTTATTTATCGCAGCCGGAGCATTTCATTTTTCAAAGCCATCTGACCTAATTCCTGAATTACAAGGAAGATTTCCTATTAGAGTAGAGTTGGATAGTCTAACCCAGAGGGACTTTGAACAAATACTAACTGAGCCTACCCATTCTTTAATAAAGCAATACACCGAATTGATGAGGACTGAAGGAGTAGACATTAACTTTACTAAAGAAGGTATCGCAGAAATTGCGCTTATGGCTTATACGGTAAACAAAGAAACAGAAAATATAGGAGCCCGAAGGTTACATACCATCTTAGAAAAGCTATTAGAGGATATCTCATTTGAGGCTTCAGAGCTTTCGGGAAAGGTAATAGATGTAGATGCAGAATTTGTAAATAATAAACTAGCAAAAGTAGTAGAGAATCAAGATTTAAGCAAATATATTTTATAATCTAACGGATGGAGGAAACACAATGAAGAGCTTATTAGAAAAGACGAGACATATTAACCGATTACTACAGAAATCTGCAGGTCATCCTGTAGACTTTGATGAAATGGCAAAAGTATTAGGAGGAATGATTGAAGCAAATTGTTATATTGTAGGTCGACGAGGTAAGATAATGGGATATCATTTTATCGAGACCTTTGGATGCGATGCAATGGAAGAAATCGTCATGCAAGCAGAGAGATTTCCAGAAAGTTATAATGACGGTCTTTTAAAGGTGAATGAGACTAAAGCAAATTTTAACCAAATAGAGCATGGTTGTATTTTTAGCAATGAACAGCCTTGTATTTTTACAAATAAATTAGTTACTATCGTACCGATAGTAGGCGGTGGAGAAAGATTAGGAACGCTAGTATTAGCAAAGTTTTCGACGGAGTTTGACAGTGAGGATTTGGTGTTAGCTGAATATGGAGCTACTGTGGTAGGTATGGAAATCCTGCGTTCAAAAGCTGATCGAGTGGAGGAGGAGGCCCGCAAAAAAGCTGCAGTACATATTGCCATAGGAACATTATCCTATTCTGAGTTAGAAGCGGTGGAGCATATATTTGAAGAGCTGGATGGTGATGAGGGGGTGCTGGTAGCTAGTAAAATAGCGGATAGAGCAGGTATTACAAGGTCTGTTATTGTAAACGCCTTGCGAAAGTTCGAAAGTGCCGGTGTAATTGAATCAAAATCGCTAGGAATGAAGGGAACTTATATTAGAGTACTAAATGAAAATCTTATGGATGAACTTGCAAAGCTAAAGCATTAAGCAGATAACAGCTGACCTGAGAATGGTCAGCTGTTTTTAATTTAGTATTAGGAAATTTAATTTGTTGAAAGTGTAAGTAAAACTAAGGCTTTCGCCGGCGTCTAAGGAGTTACTCGTGCCAATGATTTTTCTAATTGTGAAGCACTTAAGACTATAAACCTACGAACATTAGGACCAAGATTTGATAGTAAAACTAGGTCCTTTGTGCTACAGTGGATATAATTCCCTTGATATTATAATAAATTGCATCATAAAAAAAGGAATTTGAAAAAATTAGTCGAAATTTAATGTGATTGAATACAATTGAAATGCAAGAGAGAGGTGGAAGAAAATGGATATTACCTCTAAAATTAACAGCCTTAAGTATCTTGAAGAAGGCTTGAATGCAGCTTCTTTAAGACATGGGGTTATTTCTAACAATATTGCAAACGCTGAAACGCCAGGGTTTAAAAAGTCGGTTGTGTTGTTTGAAGAAGCACTTAAAGAAGCATTAAAAAGAAATAACAATCTGTTGAAACGAACAAATGATAAACATTTCCCTGGTACTCAACAAATACCTGGTCCGAAAATAGTGTCACTAGATAATACAACTATGAGAAACGATTTAAATAATGTGGATATTGATTATGAAATGACTATGTTAGCTAAAAATACTTTAATGTTTCAGGCTTTATCTGAACAAATCAGCAGGAAGTTTTCATCGCTGAAAACAGTAATTAGCGGAGGTAGATAATGTATGAGACTTTTTAACTCTTTAGATGTAAGTGCATCTGGACTTATAGCTAGTAGGGTCAGAATGGATGTAATTTCTAGTAACTTAGCTAATGTCAACACTACTAGAACAGAAAATGGTGAGCCCTATCGTAGGAAGCAAGTAGTTTTTGAAGAGTATAAGCCGAATTTTCAACAAATATTACAAAGGCAGATGAAAGCAAATAATTCCAATGGTGTTCATATCTCTAGAATAGTGCAGGATCCTTCCCCTTTTAAGTTGATTTATGACCCTACCCATCCTGATGCTTTACAAGAAGGGGAGTTAGCTGGATATGTGCAGATGCCTAATGTGGATGTAGTTTCGGAGATGGTTGATATGATTAGTGCAACAAGGGCCTACGAAGCCAACGTCACTGCCGTAAACTCTGCTAAAAGTATGGCTATGAAAGCGCTGGAAATTGGAAGAGGGTAGGTAGATTATGAAAATAGATTTATTAAGTATTGAGCCAGCAAACTCCAAACTAAATACCTTTAAAATTAATCAAGAGGATCAGAAGTCAACGGTAGCTTTTGACGATTTTTTTAAGGATGCCATTAATAATCTTAATAAGCTTCATATAGAAGCAGATGAATTGACTACCAAGCTGGTTACGGGTGAGATAACTGATCTGCATCAGGTAATGATTGCATCTGAAAAGGCTGGTATAGCATTGCAATTTGCTATTCAAGTTAGAAATAAGCTGGTAGAAGCTTATCAAGAAATTATGAGGATGCAGATGTAATAATAAGAATAAACAATGAGGTGTTTATCTAGATGGACAATTTTTTGGGACAATTACTAGCACGGATATTACAACATTGGCGTAAAATGAATAGTATGCAAAAAGCTGTAATTGTTGGTGCTGCAGTCACAATTGTTCTAACCTTGTATTTTTTGGGGAAAATGGCTACTAAACCAGACTTGGTTCCACTATTTACTAATCTTAATAATAGTGACGCAGGTGCTATAATAACTAGATTAGATGATATGACTACTCCTTACGAACTTACAGATGGAGGAACAACTATACTTGTTCCAAATAGAGACAAAGATAGATTGCGCATTCAGCTGGCAATGGAGGATTTGCCTAACAGAGGTGTTGTAGGCTTTGAATCATTTAGTGAAACTCGGTTTGGGGAAACAGATACTGATAAAAGAGTGAGATTACTAGTAGCTCTGCAGGGGGAGCTTACTCGAACAATAGAAAGCATGCAGGAAGTGGAGGC
>JAWSUQ010000138.1:0-6968 GCA_033549265.1 Bacillota bacterium | reverse complement strand
ACCGAACACAGCAGTTAAGTCCTTCAGCGCCGATGGTACTTGGACCGCAGGGTCCTGGAAGAGTAGGTCACTGCCAGGCTATATGAATTAAGCCTTATTTTTGGAAGAGATTCCGAAAATAAGGCTTTTTTATTGTTTATAGATCCTAGATTGATTCTTAACTTAAAGAAAATTTAAGGTTATCTTAAGGAAAAATTAAGGGATTAGGCTTTTATTAAATAGTAAAATATACTTATGATTGTTGATTAACGATATTTATTGTATTTTATAATTTTGATTAAAAATAGCTTGATAATCAAATAAGTAGGTGGGTTATGGGATATAGGGGAAGATTTGTAATTTCTATTTTTGCCTTCGTAATTGCTTTTATTCACGTTTTTTACTTTTATTTAACTTATAATTATACTGAACCGATTCAGCTGATAGGATTATCCATAACAATGGCTGTTGGATGGTCTTTAGGTAGGCATTATGATAAAGCTAAATATTATTCTGAAAAGGACCCTCTAACCACTGTGTACAACAGAAGATATATTTATCAGGCTTTTCCTAAAGTTATCTCTCAGGTACAGCGGAAAAAAGAAAAACTGAGTCTTTTTGTGGTAGATATTAATAATTTCAAAGAAGTTAATGACTTGTATGGACATAAAAAAGGCGACGAGGTGTTAAAGGCTGTAGCCATCACCATAGTAGAAAATACAAGAAAAGATGATATTGTTGTACGCTGGGGAGGAGATGAATTCTTAATCATTATGCCATTTACTAATGAAAAAGCAATTCAAAGTATTGCAGATAGACTAAGCAAAAAACTAACATATTCAACTATAGAAGAAACCCAAGAAATTGGTTTAGCTATGGGGGTATCTACTTACCCTGATGAAGGAAATTGTTTTGACGATTTAATTAGAACAGCAGATAAGAAAATGTATGAATATAAAATTAATCAAAGATTTTACAAAGGTGCTGAGCTTTTCTAAGTTTACTTGGACACAGGGTTCTGGGTAGATTTTTTCCTTGTAAGTCATTTCCTTGTTTTTTGTATTTAATTGTAGTATTATATACTAATAGGATATGCACTATAATAGCATATAAGAATAAGATTAAATATAAGTTGTAGGAGGAATTGGAAGTGGCAGAAAAAGGGACCTTTACAGTTAAATCAGGACTTGCTGAAATGCTTAAGGGTGGCGTGATTATGGATGTAACTACGCCTGAACAAGCTAAAATAGCAGAAGAAGCTGGTGCATGTGCGGTTATGGCATTAGAAAGGGTACCAGCTGATATTAGAGCTGCTGGTGGTGTGGCTAGAATGGCAGATCCAACAATAGTTTATCGAATTCTAGACGCAGTGACTATTCCAGTTATGGCTAAAGCTAGAATAGGACATTTTGTAGAAGCACGGATTTTAGAAGAGCTTGGTGTAGATTACATAGATGAGAGCGAAGTGCTAACACCTGCGGATGATCAATATCATATAAATAAAAATGATTTTAAAGTACCTTTTGTTTGTGGAGCAAAAAACTTAGGGGAAGCTCTTCGTCGAATTGGTGAAGGCGCAGCCATGATTAGAACAAAAGGGGAACCAGGTACAGGAAATGTTATTGAAGCAGTTAAGCACATGCGAACTGTCATGAGTGAAATTCGGAGACTGCAAAATCTCCCTAAGGAAGAATTAATGACAGCTGCAAAAAACATGGCAGCACCTTATGAATTAGTATTAAAGGTAGCTGAGCTTGGTAGACTTCCAGTGGTAAACTTCGCAGCTGGTGGAATAGCAACTCCTGCTGATGCAGCACTAATGATGCAACTTGGCTGTGATGGTGTCTTTGTAGGATCAGGAATATTTAAGTCAGGTGACCCTGCTAAGAGAGCGAAAGCTATCGTTGCTGCCACAACTCATTATAATGACCCTAAAATATTAGCAGAAGTTTCAAGAGATTTAGGAGAGCCTATGGTAGGTATCGAAATTTCTACTCTTCCTGCTAATGAGAGAATGCAAGAAAGAGGTTGGTAGGGAGGAAAAAGGCATGAAGATAGGAGTACTAGCATTACAAGGTGCCTTTTTAGATCATAAGAAAGTACTTGAGAGATGTGGGGTTGAAGTTGTTCACGTTAGATTACCCGAGCATTTAGAAGAAGTTCAAGGTATCATTATTCCTGGCGGGGAAAGTACTACTATTGGAAAGCTGATGATTGATTTTGGGCTCAAAGGGATTCTAACAGAAAAAATAGAAGCAGGTATGCCAGTTTTCGGCACATGTGCCGGCATGATTCTATTAGCGAAAAATATATATGAAACAGATCAGCCTAGATTAGGAATTATGGATATAACAGTTAAGAGAAATGCATTTGGGCGGCAGGTAGATAGCTTTGAAGCAATGGTAAATATACCTGTACTAGGCAATGTATTTCCTGCGGTATTTATCAGAGCGCCATATATTATGGAGATAGAGCCTAATGTCAGTATCCTAGCAGAGTTTGATGGAAAAATCGTAATGGCTCGTCAAGGAAATATTTTAGCCTGTGCCTTTCATCCAGAACTTACTAATGATGATCGTATCCATCAGTATTTTATTAGTATGATAAAAGAGGTCAGGAGCTATAGCTGAAATAAAATGTTGACAAAAGTGGTATGTTTTTGTAAGATATAAACTAAATTAACTTAATACTTAAATAAACACGTTGAAGAGAATAGTACTGTTATTAATGGTAAAGAGAGTTGGTGGCTGGTGCAAACCAATCCAGAGATAATAGGAATCCATCTCAGAGTGATGAGTGATGAGCTTTATCGGTCATGTCCGTTATGCATGTATGAGCCGGACTATCTCTTTTGATAGTCAATAAGGGTGGCAACGCGGGAATAACCTCTCGTCCCTATTTTATGGGATGAGGGGTTTTTTTACGTCTAAACAATTATTAAAAGAAAAGAGGTAGAGGGATGTATAAGGTTTTAGTGGCGGATCCAGTTTCTGATCAAGGACTAGAGGTAATTAGAGAGCTAGGAAATATAGAAATTGATGTAAAATTAAAGCTATCAGAGGATGAAATAGCAGCTATTATAGGTGAATACCACGCTATGGTAGTGCGTAGCGGTGTTAAAGTTACTAAGAAGATAATAGACAATGCTCATAACTTAAAGATAATAGGAAGAGCTGGGGTAGGAGTAGACAATATAGATGTTGCGGCTGCCACTGAAAAGGGCATTTTAGTAGTAAATGCACCTGAAGGGAATACTATAGCTGCTTGTGAATTAACTATTGGAGCTATGTTCTCTTTAGCTAGAAATATACCCCAAGCTCACAGTGATTTAATAAAAGGTACCTGGGAAAGAAAAAAATATATGGGTGTTGAGCTAAAAGACAAGGTACTAGGGGTAATAGGACTTGGGAAAATTGGAGCCGAAGTAGTTAAAAGAGCTAATGGACTGGAAATGAAGGTCCTAGCTTATGATCCTTATGTATCAGAGGATCGAGCCAAGCTTTTAGGGGTAGAGCTAGTAGATTTAGAAACTATCTATAAGACCTCAGACTTTATTACAGTCCACATTCCAAAAACTGAAAAGACCGTAAATATGATTAGTCATGATCAATTTAAGATGATGAAAAAAACAGCTAAAATTATAAATGTGGCCAGGGGTGGCATAATTAACGAGAAAGCCCTTTATGAAGCCTTGGTTACAGGTATAATTAGCGGTGCTGCCCTAGATGTATTTGAAGTTGAGCCTACTATAGACAGCCCCTTGTTTGAGCTTGGTTCAGTAATAGTTACTCCTCACTTAGGTGCTTCTACTATCGAAGCTCAAGAAAATGTGGCAATTGATGTGGCAAATGATATAAAAAGGGCTCTAAATGGGGAAATTGTAAAAAACGCAGTAAATATTCCTTCAATAAAAGCGGAATTAGCTGAAGTATTTGCTCCTTACATAGAGCTAGTGGAGGAGCTAGGTAAATTTGCTTCTCAATTAAGTAAAGGTCCCTTGAAGAAGCTAGAGGTAAGGTATAATGGTGATTTGGCTAAATACGACACCAGCTCTCTGACGAATACTGTGCTAAAGGGGATTTTAAAACCTATAACAGAATCAGTTAATTTTATTAACGCACCCTATGTGGCAAAGAATAGGGGAATGGCAGTAAATGAAGTAAAGTCACTAGATGTTGAGAATTATGTGAATCTCATTTCAGTTGAGGTTACCACAGAAATAGGAACGAGAAAAGTATCAGGAACCCTCTTTAGAAAAAATGAACCTAGAATAGTGGCTCTAGATCAATACGACATTGATTTAATTCCTTCAGGCCATCTGTTAGTAGTCCCTCATATAGATAAGCCAGGGATAATTGGCAAGGTGGGGACATTTCTTGGCATAGAAGGCATTAATATTGGTGGAATGCAGGTAGGGCGACAGGAATTAGGTGGAGAAGCTGTGATGGTATTATCAATAGATAGTGAAATATCGGAAACAGCTTTAGCGGAGATCAAGGCTATTGAAGGAATAAATGATGTAAATTACGTAAAATTATAAAAACAGAGGTGATAGATTTGTTAGATATCAAGCTAATAAGAAGTAATCCTGAATTAGTAAAAAAAGGCCTGGCAAAAAGAGGAACAGTAGTGGCTCTAGACGAATTTTTAGCCCTTGATGAGAAGTGGCGCAAAAGCTTAGTAGAGGTTGAAGAACTTAAGAAAAAACGCAATGAAGTATCTGAAGTCATTGGCCAAAAGAAAAAAGCCGGTGAAGATGCGGAAGCTCTTATTTTAGAAATGCGAGATGTTTCCCAAAAAGTTAAGGAAATGGATGAGGGAATTAGAGATCTTGAGCAGCAAATGGAAAAGCTACTACTTAATATTCCAAATATACCTAATGAATCAGTGCCTGAGGGTAGCTCTGATGAGGATAACGAAATTATTCGTTCTTGGGGAGAGCCTACTAAGTTTGACTTTGAGCCAAAGGCCCATTGGGATATTGGTTTAGATTTAGATATACTTGATTTTGAAAGAGGCGGAAAAATAACAGGGGCGCGGTTTACCGTCTATAAAGGCTTAGGTGCAAGGCTAGAGCGAGCCTTGATTAACTTTATGCTTGATTTACATACGGGGGAACATGGATATGAAGAAATTTTTCCACCATTCCTGGTTAATAGAGATAGCATGACTGGTACTGGGCAGCTGCCGAAGTTTGAAGAGGACGCTTTTAATGTGGCCAAAACTGATTACTTCTTGATACCCACTGCAGAAGTGCCTGTTACTAATTTATACCGTGATGAGATCCTTAACAAAGAGCAGCTGCCAATTTATCATACTGCTTATAGTGCTTGCTTTAGAGCGGAAGCTGGTGCCCATGGCAGAGATACTCGTGGACTAATTAGACAGCATCAGTTCAATAAGGTTGAACTAGTTAAGTTTAGTGAACCGGAAAAATCATATGAAGAGTTAGAGGCTCTTACTAATAACGCGGAAGAGGTATTAAAGAGATTAGGGTTGCCTTATCGGGTAGTTACCTTATGTGGTGGCGACCTAGGCTTCTCTGCTGCTAAAACATATGATATAGAGGTTTATTTACCAAGCTTTGAAACCTATAGAGAAATTTCCTCCTGTAGTAATTTTGAGGACTATCAGGCTAGAAGAGCAAATATTAAGTATCGACCAGAGCCTAAAGGAAAGCCAGTTTTCCTCCATACCTTAAACGGGTCGGGGTTAGCTGTGGGCAGAACTGTTGCAGCTATCCTAGAGAACTTCCAGCAGGCAGACGGGACAGTGGCTATTCCAGAGGCGCTTCAGCCTTACATGGGAGGAGTTAAATTAATAGCAAAGAAATAACCTATAATTACCTGCTTCAAATTGTTGACACTATAAAAAACATATGTTATACTGAATTTCGGTTTCAGAAATAGCTGGAGAGGTGTCCGAGCGGTTTAAGGAGGCGGTCTTGAAAACCGTTGAAGGGGTGACTCTTCCGTGGGTTCGAATCCCACCCTCTCCGCCATAAAAAGTTAAACTATGAATTGTACATAAAAAGACCTTCAGAGGTCTTTTTTTTGTGTTTATTTATTAAACTAGATATTTGGAGCTTTTATTAAAATTAGTAGTGTACAGAAAATTTCTGCTTACTATACTTATGTAAATATTGGAGGAAGCCAAGAGATATGATTAAGCCTGTAGTATTAATCTAAGATAGTTCCATTTTAAAAAAACTAGCCTTGAGCTGGTATTTTTTTATAAGGATATATTTACAATGATTATAATTATTGACTCTCCCTTCCATTAACTTTACAATAGAGAATGTGTGTAAAAGAGCACATAATTTAAAGAGAGAGGGTTATTTCATGGAACAGGGAACAGGTTTAACAAGGGAACAATGGGGTTCTAAATTAGGGTTTATCTTAGCGGCAGCAGGATCAGCTGTTGGGCTAGGAAACATATGGCGTTTTTCTTATGTAGCAGGGAACGAAGGAGGAGCAGCTTTTGTATTTATTTACTTAATAGCAACTATAGCTATTGGGTATCCTTTAGTAGTATCAGAAATTGCCATTGGGCGAAAAAGTCAAAAGAACCCAATTGGTGCTTTTAAGGCATTGGCAAACAATACTCCCTGGTGGCTGGTAGGAGCTTTAGCGGTATTGGCAGGGTTTACTATTCTTTCTTATTACTCTGTTATTGCAGGTTGGGCATTAGCCTATACCTTTAAAGCTGCGGGCAGCTTTACTACAGATGCTAATTTCACAGATATGTTTGTTAATCATATTTCTGGAATTTGGGAGCCGATTTTATGGCATGCTGCATTTATGATTATAACCTTAGGCATTATTGCTGCTGGTGTAGTTAATGGAATACAGCGAGTTGCCAAGATTCTAATGCCTTTATTATTTATCATCCTCATAGCATTAGTAATTAGAGGATTAACGCTATCAGGGGCAAGTGAGGGTATAGCATTTTATTTAACTCCTGACTTTAGCGAGATTAGTGGGTCAACT
>JAWSUQ010000137.1:0-6975 GCA_033549265.1 Bacillota bacterium | reverse complement strand
CTTTTATTTCTAATCTTAGGGCTGCTGGCTAGATGCTTCTTCCAGTCCACCACCACTACATTTCTATCGGGCTGCAAGGTGACAATAGTATTGAAACCCCAAATGTTTGGATATAGATAAAAGCTATCTATCATGGCGCCGGCCCTATATGACTGATCAAAAAATTGGGTGTATTTATAGTCAAACTGGACGCCTTTAGCCTCAATTTTAGTTCCTGAAGGAGTCAAGTATTCGGAAGTAGTTAGACTTAGTGCCCCTCCATTAGATAATGGAAATAGTGTCTGACTCATGCCTTTGCCATAGGTGGTATCGCCAAAGATTATTCCCTTGTTATTATCCTTGATAGCAGCCGTCAGAATTTCTGCTGAACTGGCAGTCTTGTTATTAACCAGGACAACGGTAGGCTTGGTTAAACCTGGCCCGTTGCCGTAGAGAATCCGTTTGCCTCGTTCTCGGTCTACTGTTTGCATGATAGGGTTGTTTCCTACTAATTCGCCAGCAATCTGAATGGCTGCCTGAACAGTCCCCCCGGTGTTGTTGCGCAAATCTATAATGTATCCTTTGAGATTGTGATGCCTATATGTATTTAAAATATTTTGCAGCTCTTGATAGCTGTTGTTGTTAAAACCCGATATTTTAACCAACAGTATTTTATTTTCAAGCAAAATACTGGTGACACTCTGCCTACTATAGGCAAAGCTTATTACCTCTAAATTAAGCAACTTGTTATCACGCCTAATGACAAGGTTAGCTCTTCCTGTCTCCTGCTGATTCATCAGCACAATTGCCAGATTGGGATTGGTGCCTACTATTGTTTGTCCATTAACAGAGAGGAGCTGATCTTCTGGTTGTATCCCAGCTTGGGCTGCCGGTGAATTAGGGAAGACATAAGTAACAGTAGCTATCCCGTTATAATTTGTTAATTCCATGCCAATTTCCGTAGATTGCCCCTGTACTCCCTGAAGGAGCTTTTGAAATTCACTGGGTGATAGATACCGAGAATACCTGTCTGGAAGCATATGTACTATTTCATTTACTGTTTTGCCGGTATAACTCTCCATATTAAGCTGCTGATAATACCGGCCTTTAACATACTGCAGCACTTCTTCCTCTAAAGTAAGTGCATACCCATTAGAAGTGGCTACTATGAAGATTAATAAGATAATAATACTAATTAGCTTTTTTACATAGAAGGGGCTATTCTTAATAGTATTTTGCTCTATTGCCATCCCCTCCCAGAAAAATAGTCACATATATATTTGTATTCAATATAGCAGCTTGTTTTCCTGCAAACAGATAATAGAAAAAAAATAGAAGAGCACTGGCTCTTCTATTGAACAAATCTAATCCATTCTACTTTTCCTTCCTCACTTAAGCCAAAATCCACTTTGGCTTCAAATGCTTCAGCTATAGCTCTGAAGGGAGCCATAATCATACCATCTATGGCCGCAATAGGTGCTTCCAAAGGAATTACTCTAATCTTGCCATTAGGGAACTTGATATGAATAAAGCTATATCCTACCGGAATGGTAACTACTCGATCATCCCTTTTTAAGACAACTAACTCTGTTACATTATCCTGCTTGGCAAAATGAATCTGGGCCTGAAAGGAATCAGCCAGTGGACCTACTGGCACAAAGGTCCTGCCAGCTCTTATCACTGGTGCATAATCGCTAAAAACCAATGCCCCGTCCCTCAAATAACCTTTTGTACCTGGAAACATCATTACTTCCCCGGCACCACGGATAATTCTCGGTGGCTGTAGTGGATAAAATTCTATGGCCAGCTTTTGGATATAACGGCTGCCAGATTCAGCAACAATAATAATATTTAATTCAGCATTTCCTGGTTGAGATGCAGTTACCTTGAAGCTGCTGCTATGATTTGCTATTAGTTCATGGACCATATATTCATATCTTTCAATTGTTAACTTTGGTGCATTAGTGTTAGTTATCTGATTAACTTCTACCGTAATGGCTTCATCACTGACAGTGCTTATCAGCTCTTCAAGCAGAGCTATGTGGACATTAACCTCTTGCCTTACCTCTGGATATGACTTATCAACCCGAGTGGTAAATCCGGCAAATGCATCATCAAGCCACAGCTCTGTATTGCCAACTAAACCTCGTTGTTTATCAACTACAAACACCGTTATAACTCTGCCTTCCAGTATTCTCCCAATGTTCAACAGTTGTCCTGTTGGTCCTACTTTAACAAATGGAGGCTCACTTACTAAAAAAGCATAATTGTCTGCAGTTACCTCCTGCTGATACAATTGCCCATCCGCATCTATTAAATAAACTGATGGTACTGGCGTTTCTTGTCCTACCTTAAGAACAGCTTCTGGATAGCTAATAGCAATCCCCTTATATTCTCTGGCTTCTACCTTAGCCGCAAGTGTCAATGCTAAGGTGAGGATGAAAACAGATATGATGATTTTTTTAAGCATAGATATATTCCCCCACTATTTACTATATAAATATTTCGAACCCGACTAGTAAAACCTGGGGGTATTACCTTAATTTTTGTTTAATTATTTTAAGCATAAACTTTGGCAAGGCCAGCATCCTTTTATATCGGTAGGGCTCCTTGACTAATCGGTAGAGCCATTCCAGCTGGAGTTTTTGATAAAGCTCTGGTGCTCTGGCTATACGACCCGATAGCACATCAAAGCTGCCGCCTACGCCAATGGCTACCGGCACCTTCAGTTCGGCAAGGTGCTCCTTTATCCAATATTCCTGCTTAGGGGCTCCTAATGCTACAAAGAGGATATCCGGCTTAGCTTGAATTATATCCAGCAGTAAAGCCTTTTCTTCCTCCTTGGACTTTAGATAGCCATGCTGAACTCCTACAATTTGCAGTCCTTCGTAGGTGGCCTTTAAGTTAGCCGCGGCTTCATCAGCTACCCCGGGGGCACCTCCAAAGAAAAATAACCGCCAGCCCTTTGCCGGTGAAATTTTCACTAGCTCCTGCATCAGGTCAATTCCGGTAACTCGCTCAGACAAGGGTTCACCAAGAATCTTGCTGGCCAGCACTACTCCAGCCCCATCAGGAGTAACCAAGTGGGCGCTATTAATTATTGACATTAACCTGGGTTCACTTAGCGCCAAATAAATTATCTCCGCATTTAAGGTGATTACCTGGTGGGGAGTCTTCCTATCTATAAAACCTGCCACTACATTAACGGCATCCTTTATTGTCACTTTGTTTACCTGAGCCCCAAGCACATCGATTTTATCCATTATTACCTCCAAATAGTAAATAAATGTATTTTGCTAAACCCTATTGTAAGCAACGGGATGTCTCTATATAATTTTAATGTATTTACTTATACAAATACAGCATTATTTTATTTAATAGAGAGGAGCTATTATATGAAAAAGTATCTAGTTATATTGTTGACAGTTTTAGCAATAGTAACCCTGGCCGGCTGCTCCAGTTCTACCCCAGAGGCTGACTCCAGTTCAAAGGAGACTAGCCCAGAGGCCGAAGTAGCCCAGGTTGTGGAGGAGTTTATTCAGGTACGCCATAATTACCAGTATGAAACCTATACAGGGGCAGAAGGCTTCGCTGAGTATTTGGAAGAGTCACTAGGATCATCTCTAGCAGCTAGCGCCGAGGTTTTTGCCAACAACTCAAAAGAATTTAAGGCTAGCAAGAAGGTTATTGAGGTTGGCGAGGTTGAAGTGACCATGATCGATGAGAACAAGGCATCTGCAAGCACTAATTTCTCTGTAGAATGGACTAGAGACGGAGTCACCGAGACTGTTAACCATAATTTATCAGTAACCTTAGAAAAAGTAGAGGACAAGTGGTTGATTTCATTGCTTAACGGCAATATTTAAGCATCAAACTGAACTGAAAAGCTATTGAAATACGAGCAACCCCTTAGAGCTACAGCATTTATGCTCTAAGGGGTTGTTTGATGTCATTACTTGTAAACATTTGCTTAGATGATGCTTCGACACTTTATTCCTTATTTACCTATCATTAGTTTGGTTATCATTTCAAATCTCTTCTTCTTTTTCTTCTGGTTCGTAGAGGATTCCATCTAGTAATTCCTTTGTCTTAGCCTGATCTATTTCATAATAATTTATATTATTGATATAGCGAGCCTCACCAGGAATAGTCTGGGCATTAATGGTGCTGGTATCTATCGATTTCATAGCATTAGCTATGGAAACCAGATCTAAGGTGCTAATATCTGTTTTGACATTGCTGTTAAATTCCTTGATTAGACTAGGGACCTTCAGGACATTTGCCACTGATAAAAGCTCATTGGCCAATACCTTGAGAAATTTCTGCTGTCTTTCCATGCGGCCAAGGTCTCCTCGGCCGTCACTGCGATAGCGGACATAAGCCAAGGCATCGGCTCCATCCAGCTTCTGCTGGCCTGGCTGCAGATCTATGTTTTCCTCGGGATAGTACATTCTGTCCTCTACGTTATAGTCTATGCCGCCAATAATCTCCACTATATTGGCAAATCCGTTGAAGTTAGTGGAAACATAGCCGTCCAGCTTTATATTCAAAAGGTCTTCTACTGCCTCCTGCGTTAAGTCCGCACCGCCATAGGCATAGGCATGATTTAGCTTCTCCGTTTGCCTGCCAGGAATTTTTGCTCGAGTATCTCTAGGCAAAGAAAGGAGATTGAGTTCCTTTGTTTTTTTATCAAACAGTACCAATACCATTGTATCGGCCCGGGTAGGCTCCTTCTCCCGCTGGTCTACTCCAACCAGCAGCACTGATAGCACATCCCGCTTCTTGGGACCATCGATGAGCCCTGCCAGTTCCTCATCCTCTAAAACTGTTTGGTTATCCAATGCTAATAGCTTATCCATATAGTTAAAGCCTATATAAACACTGCCAATTAGTAAAAGTACCATCAGAAATATCATCAGGGTAGGCCCTCTGTCCTTCGCCCTTCTTTTAGCTACTTTGGGACTATAATCTAGAGTTGCTGCCTGTTCACTATTAGCCTTATTTTTTTTGGCTACTCTAGACTTGCCTGATGCAGACCACTCCTCATGCTTCAAAATTCTCACCCCTATTTACCTTATGTGTAGTAGATTAAGTTAAGTTATGCTAGGCTTTATAAGGCTTAATTGCTCGCCTGTAATACCCTAGCTAAAAATGCAGAAATTTCTGCTCGGGTAGCGTGATTAGACGGCCTAAAGGTTTTATCCTCATAACCGCTGGTAATACCACCCTGCACCATTAGGTCAATTGCTCCCTTTGCCCAATGGCTTGCTGCTACATCGGGAAATGCCACCAGCTCCTGCTCTCGTTTAATGGTGAAAGCCCTGGTAAGCATGGATGCAATTTCTGCTCTAGAGACGTTATTATTGGGCTTGAAGGTGCCATCGTCATAGCCAGTAATAAAGCCATCTTGTTTTGCTGCTAATATATTTTCGTAAGCCCAGTGGTTTTTATCGAGGTCGGTGAACTCGTTTCCTGAATTTACCAATTGCAACCCTTTAGCTCTTACTATCATGGTAGCTAGCTGGGCCCTGGTGACAGTACCATTTGGCCTAAAAGTGCCATCATCAAAGCCTGCTATAATGCCTCTTCTGTATAGAAAGGCGATATTGTCATAGGACCAATGGCCTTCTATGTCAGGAAAATCCGGTACCAATATGCTTTCCAATAAGGCAACTGCTTCCTCTATCTCTATTAGTTGACGTTCCAGTTGGGTCAATTGTTCCTCTTTTTCACCAAAAATTTTATTTAAAAGGCTGTCAAAATAGCTCTTAGATATCACCGGATCATCAGTAGATCCTGGAGAACTGTTGGCTTTAGCTAAAGGAAACATCAGCAAAACGGCTATGATGCCAATAAATATGGCTATTGTTAATCTATTTTTCTTTATTTTCCCAAAAAATAAAAAAGGCTCTGTAAAATGCCTCATTTAATCTTCCCCCTGCAATTACATATAATTTGTCCTTTAGTAAATGTTCGACAGTATTAGTTATTTTCCTCTTTTTCAAGAGCAAAGACCCCATTGACAATATCCGCCAAGCAGCCTATTAAGCATACACCAGTTTATCATTCATCCAAAAACCATATATGTCAAAATTTTTATACTTATGCAACAAAATCTACATGTATTTCTTAGAAAGTTCTTGTTGACACAAGCACAACCCAATTGTATAATTGAATTAGAATAGTCAGTATATTTAGATCAGGTGTGGATTTACATAAAGTTGTTAATAATAGTGATAGTAGATTAATAGCTTTTTTATTTAGTCGGGCTGGTCTAACCAGCACATCATACTAAATTACTAGTAATGAATATGCAAAAAATTTGAATTTCAAATTAATTATATTATCAATCTTGAAAGGAGGGGTCAGGAAATGAATAAGCATATTATCCAGTCCCTTGAAAGGGAGAGAAGCTTTTTACTCAATCAGTGGGCAAAAGCCAATGAAAATGAAAAAGTCAAGATCCTGGTGAAAATCATGGACATAGACGAAAGATTAGAGTCAAAAGCTGAATTAGCTTCTACTCAAAAATACGTATTATGAGAAACAAAAATAGCCACCAGTTCTCTATTATTAGAACTGGTGGCTATTTGTATGTTCTAGAGATTATACATATTATCTAGTCCCCATGGACGCTACTCAACTGCGCTTCTGTCACATCAAACATAGTCTGAGCCGATGGGGAGATTTCACATAGGAAATGCTCCGGTAGCCTGTCATGAACGCTGGTAAAGCCTGCCGCTTTGTTAAACTGCCGCTCCTGGCCTACAATTTTGCGTCCAAGCTCCAGCAGCTCTTTTTCCGTAACCTTTGCTCCAGTATGGGCCGATATCAGAGCTGCCAATAGTTCTAATCTGGGGCCAATAGCTGCCCCGATAAAGATGCATAACCCCAATGAATCTATTAATGCCGCCACCCATTGGGCTCTGCGGGATATTTCCTCCTGACCCGCGGGGCTGCGATGGTCAATCTGAGCCCTAATAGTATTGCCTGCTG
>JAWSUQ010000136.1:0-7016 GCA_033549265.1 Bacillota bacterium | reverse complement strand
AAGCTAGCCAAGCTATTGGTCGAGTATTCTACTAAAGTTAAAAAAGGTGATAAGCTGTTTATTCAGTGCGAGGATGTAGCTATACCGTATATGGTGGAGGTGGCAAAGGAAGCTACGAAAAAGGGTGCCCTAGTTGAGACGCTGGTGAGTGTTCCTGAGGTAAAGGAAATGCTGTATAAATATGGAACAGAAGAGCAGCTGTCACAGCCTAGCAAGACTTTAAAATTGGTGGTAGATAATGCAGATGTATATTTAACTGCCTGGGGAACAAAAAATACTAGGTCTAACTCTAACATTGATTCAATGAAGCTACAGATGCAGACTCGGGCAAATAGCCAAACCAGGAAGGAATTTTCACGAAAGATGGGAACTGGAGAAATTAGATGGTGTGGTACCCAGTTTCCTACTCATGCAGATGCTCAAGAAGCGGGCATGAGCTTGCACGAATATGAAGACTTCGTATATGGTGCAGGTTTGTTAGATAAGGAAGATCCCATCGCCGAATGGGAGAGAATTCATCATGAACAAGAAAAATGGATTCAATACTTAGACGGCAAAAAGGAATTCCACATCATTTCAAATGGAACCGATTTAAAGG
The DNA here is from genome assembly GCA_033549265.1 of Bacillota bacterium. Taxonomy (GTDB): domain Bacteria; phylum Bacillota; class Desulfitisporia; order Desulfitisporales; family JAWSUQ01; genus JAWSUQ01. The sequence continues at coordinate 6,418 of JAWSUQ010000136.1, read as the reverse complement.
TTAATATTTCAGGGCGCAAATGGATTAACTGTGATGGTACAGTAAATTTTCCTGATGGGGAGATTTTTACCGCTCCAGTGGAGAAGGGCATTAATGGACATATTACTTTCTCTTTCCCAGGAATTTATATGGGCAAAGAGATTGAAAATATTTACTTAGAGGTAGTAGAGGGCAAGGTTGTAAAGGCCGCGGCCTCTAAGGGCGAGGATCTGCTGTTGGCATTATTAGATACTGATGAGGGTTCCAGATATTTTGGGGAACTAGCCATAGGGACAAATTATGGAATCAAGAAATTCACCAGGAATATGTTATTTGATGAGAAAATTGGAGGCACTATTCATATGGCTATCGGTGACTCCTATCCAGAATCAGGTGGATTAAATAGATCAGCCATTCACTGGGATATGTTATGTGATATGCGCAATGGGGGCAAGATATTTGCCGATGGTGTACTTTTCTATGAGAATGGGCAATTTATTGATTCGGTCCTAAAAGAAAGCTAAGCTTTTGCTGGAACAAAATTCTACTGATGGTCGTCAATATAAGTAAAGTAGCTACTAGACAATACTTATATACGGAGTGTGATAAAGCATGAAGAAAAAAAGCTGTATTGCAGCTATGGTGTTGCTGGCAACTGTTATAACAACCTCAATTCCTGTTTTTGCAGGTCAGGCCAATATGCCAATAAAAGTAGATGGACAGGTGGTAAGAAGTGAAGTTAGCCCCCAACTAGCTAATAACCGTTTATTGGTGCCAATAAGATTTGTGAGTGAAGCATTAGGGGCGGAGGTTAGCTGGGATAACCGTAACCAAACAGTAATAGTTACCAAGGACAGCAAAGCAATAAATGTGGTAGTAGGCCAAAAAACAGCTCAGGTTAACGGCAAAGCTAAAGATATGGACGTGGCAGCTCAGTTAATAGATGGGCGTACTATGGTTCCGGTAAGATTCTTAGCTGAAGCCTTAGATTTTATAGTTGACTACACCAGAGATGCAGGAGTAAATATTGTCAGGGCGCCAATCAAAAATGAGAAAATTGATGCTGGGGAGATTGGGGAGATTAAAGGAGAAGTAGAGCTAACAACAGGGATAGCCTTAATAGGCGCGAGCCCTATAGCAGGCATAAGCCTGACAGTGGCAAACGATACTGATGAAGTAGTTGAAACGGTCTTAGCTGGTGGTCAGGATTATGAGGTGATTATCTTTAACCAGCAGGGAGAGAAGGTCTGGCAATATTCCGATGACAAATTTTTTACTTTGGCCATCAGGATGATAGCGTTTCAGCCTGGAGAGAATAAAGCTTTTGAAATAGAGATCCCTCAGCTGGAGCCTGGCTCTTATTCCATGGAAGTATATTACCTTGGCATTAGCCGCCAGGTGCCTGTAGGTACTTTAGAAGTAACAGTTGAGTAATGTAATAATTAAAAAGAATGCCATTAACTATATATTAAAGCTATATAGAGAAAGGAGTCTTCCATCATAGCGGGAAGGCTTCTTTCTTTAATTAAGGAAAATATTTCAGCTTCACTACTATCGCTATAAGTAAAAGTTTGATAGACTTATATGCAGTGTGAAAGATTAACTGCTTTAGTTATGGGTAAAAATAGTAAAAACACTATCTAAATATATTGGTATAACTGAGGAGGAATTAGAAATTGGCAGTGTACGCTAGAATTAGTGGATTTGGCAAGTATTTGCCTATAAATATAAAAACTAACTGTGATTTAGAAGAGATGGTAGACACCAATAATGAGTGGATTATTGAGAGAACGGGGATAGAACAGCGCCACATAGCTGAAGATGAATCCTTAGCCAGGATGGCGGTACAGGCTGGCCTTGAAGCACTACATAGAGCTGGGCTTTCGGGGGCCCAACTAGACCTGATAATTTTAGCTACCAGTACTGGGGGATCAGGCCAAATAAATCTACGGGAGGAAATAGCTGCAGAGCTTGGAGCGTACCAAGCCACTTCTTTTAGCGTTTCTGCTGCTTGCAGTGGGTTTACTTATGCCGTTAGTATCGCTGATCAAATGATCAAGACTGGTATGGCAAAAAAAGCTCTGATTTTAGGGGCTGAGAAGATGTCAGATGTAGTAGATTGGACTGATCGAAATACTTGTATTCTCTTTGGTGATGGTGCTGGAGCAGTTATCTTGGAGGAATCACAAGAAGCTGGCATAATAGCTAATAAGTTATATGCAAGGGGTGAGGGCAGTGAGGTTCTGACTCTGGCTCCAGGGGGTAAAATACATATGAATGGCCCTGAAGTATTTAAGTTTGCTGTTAAGGTGGTAAAAAAAGCAATCAATGAAATATTATTGGCGGCAGATGCTAGTATCAATGAAGTTAAGCTGGTAGTTCCTCACCAGGCAAATGTACGGATAATTCAAGGAGTAAGTAAGTCTCTAGGTATAGCTGATGATTACTTCTATCTGAATATAGCTAAGTACGGCAATACTTCTGCTGCTTCCATTCCTATTGCACTGGCAGAGGCAATGGAGGAAGGCAAGCTAGAAAAAGGTGATTTACTGCTCTTGGTAGGGTTTGGTGGAGGACTAACGTGGGGAGCTAATCTAATTAGACTATAGCATTAATCAAGCTACTTGATTAATGTTTTTTTTATCCTTACAATTATAACTCTGAGCTTAAATTTGCCTGCATTACCTTCTTAGTTAGTCCTATGAAATTTAGTCAGTTATTAGGACCAATTTCCTATTTTTAAAAGTCCTATTGCATTTATATATGTGGTGTGTTTTAATAATTATTAGGTAAATAACACCATATATAGGTGATGGGAGGAAAAGTAATTTGCGCTGTCCTAGCTGTAAAAACGAGGATACTCGGGTGATTGAGTCAAGATCATCAGAGGATGGAAGTGCAATTCGCAGGCGTCGAAAGTGCCCAGATTGCAACAAGCGTTTTACTACATTTGAACGAATCGAAGACCAATTAGTCATTAAGAAAAACGGCACTAAGGAAGCATTTAATCGAGGGAAAATCCTTGTAGGCATTTTAAGGGCCTGTGAAAAGAGACCAATTAGCATGGAAAAAGTTGAAGCTGCAGTTGACCAAATTGAGGACAAGCTCAGGTCAGATTATGAAAAGGAAGTATCGGTGGAGGTAATTGGTCAACTAGTAATGGATCAGCTTAAAGGGCTGGACCAAGTGGCTTATGTACGTTTTGCTTCAGTATATCGTCAGTTTGAGGATGTGACTAATTTTATAGAGATAACAGATGCACTAAAAAACAAATAGTATTATAGGGGGAGAACCATGATTCAGAGTATCAAAAAGCGGGATGGGAGAAATAATGTTTTTCGCAAGGAGAAAATTCAAGACGCCATTTACAAGGCCTTAGTGAGCTTATCCTTTGATAAGCGCCAGGAAGCTACTAATGGCATTGATGAACGAGATATAGCTGGCCTATGGTGTGATGAGGTAGTAGATGAATTACATAAAGCTATCACAGGTGATGTAGTAGAAATTGAATTTGTACAGGATATGGTAGAAAAAGTGCTAATGAGACATTCCTTTTCTTTAGCTAAAGCCTATATGCTTTATCGAGAAGAGCGCAATCGAGTGCGGGAGAAGGATACTAGGCTGATGAGGGCCTACCATGGGATTACCTTTGATGACGCCGAGTCAAATGACACTAAACGAGAAAATGCTAATGTCAATGGCAACACTGCCATGGGCACTATGCTTCAATATGGCTCTACTGGTGCCAAGGAGTTTAATATATTTCATGTGTTAAAGCCAGAGCATTCTAAGGCCCATATAGATGGTGATATGCATATTCACGATATGGACTTTTTAACGCTAACCTTAACCTGCTGTCAGATAGATCCCCTGAAGCTTTTTCCAGGGGGTTTTGGTACAGGCCATGGTTTTTTGAGAGAACCCCAGGATATTATGAGCTATACTGCCCTGGCGGCAATTGCTGTCCAAGCCAATCAAAACGATCAGCATGGAGGTCAATCTATCCCCAATTTTGACTATGGCATGGCTCCCGGTGTGGCAAAGACTTACTTGAGAAACTACCGTTCTAACATTGTAAAGGGACTAGAGCTAGTATATGGACTAGACCGGTTGGTGGCTCAAGTCATCACAGAATACTGTGGTGAACAGGTGCTAGAAGAAACAGGATTACAGCCTACCTTGATAATGAGCTCTGCCTATATTGAAAAGGAGCGAGAGGTATTTTTGCAATTATCTAATGACTACATTATTAGCTATGAGCAGCTAGTGAAAATATTAAAACGGCAGCTGGCGAAGATTGCCAAAAAAGGATTGGAGCAGGTGATTCCTTTAGCTGAGGCGGAGACTATGCTGGAAGAAGCTCTAAAGGACCTAAGTGAAGCTGACGTAGATGGTCTAAAGGAGCAATTTGAGAAGATTCAAGCTTTGGCTGCAAAAAATGCTTTTAAGGAAACAGACCGGGCTACATTCCAGGCGATGGAGGCTTTTATTCATAATTTAAACACTATGCACTCGAGAGCAGGGGCCCAGGTACCTTTTAGCAGCATAAATTTTGGGACAGATATAAGCGCTGAAGGGCGGATGGTGACTAAAAACGTATTGCTAGCCCAAGAGCAGGGTTTAGGAAATGGAGAAAATCCAATCTTCCCAATTCTGATATTTAAGGTTAAGAAAGGTGTTAGCTATTTACCAGAGGACCCTAATTATGATTTATTTAAGCTGGCTATCAGGGTTAGCTCTAAGCGGCTTTTTCCTAACTTCTCCTTTCAGGACGCCAGCTTCAACAAGCCCTATAGTGACAAAGGAATGGAGTCAGAGGTAGCTTACATGGGCTGCCGCACCCGAGTAATTGGAAATGCCTATGACTCTACTAAAGAGATAACTGCAGGCAGAGGTAACTTAAGCTTTACCAGCCTTAACCTACCTCGAATTGCCCTAGAGGCAAACTGTGAGGTGGATAAGTTCTTTGCAGAGCTAGACAGTAGAATGGAATTAATTATTGATCAATTAATAGAGCGCTATGAGATTCAGGCTGCTAAAAGAGTAAAAAATATGCCATTTTTAATGGGTCAGGGAATCTGGTTAGACTCTGAAAAGCTTAAGTGGAATGATGAGATACGAGAAGTAATTAAACATGGCACCTTATCCTTAGGCTTTATCGGACTAGCAGAGACATTGGTGGCATTAACAGGTAAGCATCACGGAGAATCAGCAGATGCTCAGGAGCTAGGACTAAAAATAATTGGCTATATGCGCAGCAAGCTAGATGAAAGGTCTAGGGAGACAAAGATGAACTTTACTCTATTGGCGTCCCCTGCAGAAGGGTTAAGTGGCAGATTTACTAAATTAGACGCAAAGCGCTATGGCATAATTTCTGGAGTTACAGACCGCGAATACTATACCAATTCCTTCCATGTTCCAGTATGGTATGAGTTGACTGCTATTGAAAAAATAAAGATTGAGGCACCTTATCATAAGCTAACGAATGCAGGACATATTACCTATATTGAGCTGGATGGTCAGGCATCTAAAAATACAGAGGCTTTTGAGGCCATTATTAAGGCAATGTATGAGAATGACATTGGCTATGGCTCTATTAATCATCCAGTAGACAGAGACCCAGTCTGTGGCTACACCGGGGTAATTAAGGAAGAGTGTCCCAATAGTAATTGTCGTCGGAAGGAAGGACAGGCATCTCCTCTAACAGGCCTTGGTGAAGGTGTTAATTTTGAACGCATTAGGAGAATTACTGGGTATTTAGTAGGTGACTTGGAAACCCGCTGGAATAATGCCAAGCAAGCAGAAGAAAGAGACCGAGTAAAGCATGGACTAAGCAAGTAGTTGAAAGGAAAGTTTATTTTGGGGGGAGATATATGCTGATACGATTAGCTGCACCCTGCACCCAAGACAGTATTGTAGATGGGGCTGGTTTGAGGATGGTAGTATGGTGTCAGGGATGCTTACATAATTGTCCTGGCTGTCATAATCCAGATACCCATAATCCTAAGGGAGGGTTCCCAACAACTGTTTCTGAGATTATTCAACAGTTTAAGGCAAACCCCTTATTAAGTGGGATTACCTTGAGCGGAGGGGACCCATTTGTACAAGCTAAGGCTTGTGCTGAAATAGCTAAAGCTGTGAAGGCCTTAGGGAAAAACGTTTGGACCTATACCGGGTATACTTATGAACAGATTTTGGCAAGTGGTCGAGCTGATTGGCAGGAGCTACTAAGTTATACCGACGTATTGGTGGATGGGCCCTATGTAGAGGAGCTTCGCAATCTTGAGCTAGATTTTAGGGGCTCAGAAAATCAACGGCTTATCAATATTAAGCATGTTTATAGCTCTTATCCAGCAATGGAAGCAGGGTAATTACTGTAAAAGCAAGATAGGTGTAATAAAGAAGGGCGTTATTTAAAATGGTACCTATATGATAGACC
>JAWSUQ010000135.1:0-7040 GCA_033549265.1 Bacillota bacterium | reverse complement strand
CTGTGTATCGATGTTCCAGTAGTCAAAGGCCTGGCGGAGAAAGTGAAAAAATATGATCCAACTATAGTTACTATCATCGGAGGAACCCAGACCTTTCTAAACAGTAGAGCCTTTTTTACTGGTTCCGTTGACCATGTCATGAAATATACCACTACCAAGAATATTACAGAGCTGTTTAGTTTTCTAGAAAGAGGAGAAGTTCCTCCTGTTATTGATGGAATCTGCAGCAGAGTAAATGAATTTAAAACCACCGGAAAATATGGAATCAATGAATATGTCCTCCCCAACAGAGCTTCAACAGCTAAATACAGAAGGAACTATTCATATTTTGGATATAAGCCCTGTGCTATCATGGGAACAGCTCAGGGATGCTCAAAAGTTTGCCGATTTTGTTTAAGGTGGAGGGTTGAAGGACCAAGAGAAGAGTATTTTCCTATGGACTTCGTAAAAAAAGATATTAGAAGTATTCAAGAAGAGAATATTATGATCTTTGATAATGACTTCCTCCATAATCCAGAAAGGATTAGCGAGCTTTGTGACTTTCTGGAGGAGGAGGGCATTCAAAAGAATTTTATTTGTTATGCCAGTGTTAATAGCATCTTAAGAAATAGGGAAATGATACTAAGGTTTCAAGCTTTAGGCTTAAAGGCTGTCCTAGTAGGATATGAGTCCTTTAAGGATGAAGAACTAAAAAGCTATGAGAAAAAATCAAGCATTCAGGATAATCTTGAAGCTGCCAGTTTTTTAAAAAAAATTGGCTTGGATGTGTGGGCATCCTTTATGGTCCATCCCGACTGGAGTATTGAGGACTTTAAAGCATTTAGAAGGTATCTTAAGATTTTAGATCCGGAGGCCTCAAGCTTTTCACCCCTCACGCCCTTTCCCAATTTGCCCCTATATAATGAATATAGGGACAGGGTGCTAGTAAGTGCAGAGGATTATGAAAAGTGGAGCTTTGGTCAGGTCACTATAATGCCTTCAAAAATGAGCTTAAGAAGGTACTATTTAGAGATTTTAAAGACTAACCTATATGTAAATTTACCCCTTAAAAATATTAGATACATTATTAAAAAGTTTGGTATCTTTAGTGTGGTTAGGCTTTTTAGAGGATCCCTCAATTTACTCTTGAAATATTTAAAATTGACGATTGAAAAACCGCATCACAAATAGCGCTCATTATTTCTTCAGAGTGAACATAATCAATAATTTTTGTTCTTTGCCTCTCTAATATTCAAATTGTTCCCATATATAATTTAATAAACCAAGCTCTGCTAAAGCAGATCCTAATTCCTCTCCTCTAATGTAACCTTTTAAGCTGGTGATACTTTTAGAGAAGTCTTTAATGTCTGATTCTGTTGTGCTAATTTGTAAATATGGAGCTAGTGTATCCCATTGATGTTGTAATGAATCTACCATAACCTCTGCTTCTCCCCAAGATTCTCCAACTATGATAAGCTCTAATTTTTCTAGCGTTTGAGGGATGGTTGTGCCAGCTTCAAATGTCTTTTTTAAGAAAAAGCCACTTGTTAATATTAATGTGAATATGATTAGGATTAAAAGGGGAATCAAATAAGCTGCAGCTTTCTTAATTTTATCTGAAGATATCATCGTTAATTAACCTCCAAGCTTAATTAGGGCCTTCATAGTCGCTTGTATCAATTATATTTACTCCATCATCCTTATATAAATCTAAAAATAGCCTGCCGCTTGTATCAAGGCTGCCATAGGCCACTTGATGTAACTTAATACCTCGTTGTTGTAACTCTGCCAGTAACCATTTTTGGTCTTTTTTAATTTGCTTTAAATTTTGGTCAATAATTTGTCCTTCTTCAATTAACTCAACTTCTAAACCTTGATAACTGGTGGGAATATTCAGATCCTGTGGAGTAATGGGCTCTACTTGAGATTTCTTTAATACTGACAGTGAACCATCGGTTTCCAATACTGCAAATTCTACATCGGACAAATTAAATACGCTTTTTTCCCTCAGTTGCTCTACTAAGTCAGCGAAGCGATATCTTGCCATTCCTAATCTATCTTCCATTAATTTACCATTCTCTACTAATATTACAGGTTCGCCATCAAGAATTTTGCCTAATTTTCTATTTTTAAGTGCAATTAGCTCTATCAAGAGTGCCAAAAGCGCCCAGGTGATAAGACCAACAAATTCTGGCAAAGCTCGATTTGATAAGTCAGTGCTCATAGTAGCTGCAATGGACCCAATTGTTATGCCTAATACGTATTCAAAAAAGCTTAACTGACTTATTTGTTTTTTTCCAAGCATTCTGGCCAAAATTAATAAAGTAAAAGCTGCAATAATCGATCTAAAAAAAACCAATAGATAGTCTGGAAGCAATTTCCTCACCTCTAACATTAGTATTTCCCCGTATGATAATACTTTATTAAAACTCAGTAGAATTTTAGTAGAATATAAAAAACCAGAAAACTTGAGCGATGTCTTGTCTTGTGGTTACCTTTAGGGAGATTTAAACATAATATAGAAAATAAAATTGCCTAGTTAGGAAGGGGACTTTATGCAGTATATAAGGCCGGTTTGGGCTGAAATTAATTTAGACAACTTAGCTTTTAATGTTAAGCAAATTCGACATCTAGTGGGTAATAACGTAAAAGTCATGGCCGTAGTAAAAAGTAATGCTTATGGTATGGGTATCTCTGGAGTCCTTGAAACATTATTGGAACAAGGCATTGATATGTTTGGAGTAGCAATATTAGATGAAGCTTTATTTATAAGAAAAAAGTATCCTGAAATCCCTATTCTGATATTTAGCTATACCCCCTTCGAATATTCTCACCTACTAATAAAACATGACATAACCCAAACGGTTTATTGTAAGGAACAAGCGAAAGCATTATCTATAGCAGCAAAAAGATTACATAAAAAAGCCCGTATTCATATTGAAGTAGATACGGGTATGGGTAGATTGGGATTTAGGCCTTCAAGGGAATCTATAGACATAATTTATGAAATAGCTGAGCTTCCCAATATGCAGCTTGAAGGTATTTATACTCATTGCCCTTATACCAATGAAAGAAATCAAGAAGGTTATTCTTTTACCCAGTCTCAATATGATCAATTTAATGATGTAGTGAAAAATTTAGAAGAGAAAGGTATATCAATTCCTATAAAGCATCTTTGTAATAGCTTAGGGACGGTCTACTATAAACAAATGCATATGGATATGGTAAGGGCGGGAATTATTCTTTATGGTTCATACCCCCAATTTCAGGACTTATTACCATTAAAACCTGTCATGTCTTTAAAAGCAAAAATAGGCTCTGTTAAAATAATTGGACCAGGGGAAAATATAAGCTACGGGAGAACTTTTACTACGGAAAGAGAAACTATCGTTGCTACTCTTCCCTTAGGGTATGGTGATGGGTACAATCGAATGTTGTCTAACAAAGGAGAAGTTTTGGTAAAGGGTAAAAGGGCCCCTATAATAGGAACCATATGTATGGATCAATTTATGGTTGATATAACTGATATTCCTAGTAAAGTTAAAATTGGCGAAGAGGTCGTTCTATTAGGAAAGCAGGGAGATGAAGAAATAACTATTGAGGAAATAGCAAAAAAAACATGTGGCTTTATAAATTATGAATACATGGTTCTTATCCAGGACAGGGTCCCTAGAGTCTATAAGAAAAGTAATCCTTAAATAGTGGCGTTACTAGCTCCCACAAATAACAATTGGAAGCTAGCAACGCCGTGAGATTTAATTAGTTTGTTTCTGGATAATAATTTCAGGGTAAGGCGCATATCTATCCACAGAGATTTTAACCTCACTTTCTTTCTTTTCCCCTCGGTAAACAATTTTCCAGACTTCAACCAGAAAACCGGGATATCCTTCAATTAATTTTTCTTCACCGGGTCTTAACTCCGATTCTAGTTTGTATTTTTCTGGGGGCATAATAATATCTAGTACTTTTGTCTTGATTTCTACTCTTTCTGTTAGAGGCTGACCAAAGAGCTTGATTAATAATATATCATTTTCTACGTCAGCTGTAATTAAAACTGAGTGGTCCTTATTATTACGAAAGGCTAAATCTTTGTAAGGATAAGAGATAGTAGCGTCTCTCCCGGGTTCGATATAAGGTACTGTCAGTTGGTGGCTGTGACGCTCTAGTATTTCTAAGTTAGCCAAAAGTGCTGCATTATAAAGGGTAGAAGAGAGTTGGCAAATGCCTCCTCCTATTCCTGGAACTAGTTCTCCGCCAACTATTATTGGTGCAGCTTTATAGCCTTTTTCAGCTGTAGTATCATTAATAACCCTATTAAATGAAAAAACTTCACCAGGAGGCAGGAGGTAATTAGTTAATGTTCTTGCTGCTAGTTTGATATTATGCACGCGGTTGGATTGAGTAGGATCAAAGTTGGTGCTAAAAGAAATCATCAGATCTTCGATATGTCTTTCTGTTAGGGAAGAAACAGTAATTTTTGGAGTTTCTTTGCCGCCTATGAGTATATTATTAAAATATACCCCAGAAATAAATCCTAAAATTACAATTAAAATTATCAAGATATTTGTCTTTTTATTAATAACCATTTAAATCACCCAAGATAGTATATAAGAAAAAATTTTGAAATATGCTCAAATTAATTTATAAATAGATAGCATATTATAAGACCCCGCCAACATAAAAAGTTAAAGCGGGGTGTTATTATGGGAATAAAATCTGGTTATCTAAAAATTTTTTTTGCCGCTGTTATCTGGGGTACTATTGGTGTTATTACCCGATGGAGCAGTCTTGCTCCATTAGAACTGTCTTTTTATCGGGTGTTAATTGCCGGCATAGCCTTATTTTTAATATTACCCCGGGGGCAGCGACTAATTATTTTACATACTAAACACTTTCTTTTAATAGTATTGGCAGGAATACTATTTGCTTTAGACAATCTTTTGTTTTTTTATGCTATCCATCTAACCTCTTTAAGTAATGCAGCTCTTCCATATAATATGCAACCTATATTTATGGCTATAATAGCTCCGCTAATACTAAAAGAAAAATTGAAGGCAAGATATGTCGTTTCTTTTATTTTTGCCGTGGCCGGTGTAGGGATTCTTGTTACTCCTTCTTTAATTAACATTTCCTACGGTGATATTATAGGCATTAGCTTTGCCTTGGTGGGAGCTCTCTTTCTGGCTGTTATAGCTTTAATAGCCAAAAGAATAAATATCCAAGCCATTACATTTGTTTATTTCAAGATGATTATAGCTGCTATCTGCCTATTGCCTTTCATAAAAATAACAAGTATTATAACTACTAATTTTACTAATAGCTTGGTTTTTATATTAATTATAGCGTTAGTACATACAGCCCTTGCCTATATTCTGTATTATGATGGATTAAAGGCAGTAAAAATTCAACATGTGGTTGCCCTTACTTATTTCATTCCAGTGGTTGCTTCTTTAACTGGTTATTTCATATTTAATGAAGCAATCACCGGTTATACCGTTATTGGTGGTCTTTTAATCATAGTTAATGGTGCCATAGTGGCATTTAATAATTGAAAAAGCCTATAACCAATACCATACCACTATAGCATCTTCTCCATCTCCAAAAAAGCTTTTGCACGTACCTATTTCATGCCATCCCAATCCTCTTAAAAATTTTAACTGAGGTGTATTTGACACCCGAACTTCACCGGTGAACCACCGTGCACCCCTTTTTTTAGCTATGGCATCGGCTGTTTTTTGAATGAGGTTTGCCAATTTTTTTCTCCTATGGTTTGCAGCTACGCCCATGCTAATAGTATGGGCTGCAGCTAAGAAGAGCTGGAAACCGATATAGCCTACTACCTGTTTTCCATTTCTAACCACAATGTAACAGGTGTTTGGCTGCTGGATTAATTCAGTTAATTTGGAAGTGGTTAAAGGTTCAGGAAACCATATTTTTTCTAGTTCAACGATATGCTTAACATCATCAGGCTGCAGCCAGTCTATTTGATAGTCTCCATATTTTCTGGGTACCTCCTCATAATTCGTAATACTATCATTAGGCACTATCTATACCCCCTTGCTATTCTAGAGGCTATCAATTACATTTACTAATTTCTGTACTCCCTCTGTTAGGGCTTCATCCTCCAAGGAAAAAGTCAAACGTATATGCCCAGCTCCTCCTAGACCAAAAGCTGACCCGTGAACAACAGCTACTCCATGTTCTAATAGGAGATCTACTGCTTTTTTATCATCTAAGCCAGCGGGAAGCTTTGAAAATAGGTAAAAGGCTCCTTGGGCATTTTCTGTTATTAAGGTCTTTGAGGTAGATAGAATATTCCAAGCTATATCTCGTTTTCTTTGCAAGGTTCGAACCAGTTCTTTACCATAACTTTCAGGTGCACTTAAGGCTGCCAGAGCAGCATTCTGAATAATGGTTGAAACGTTGGTGCAACTATTCTGGAGAACAATGTCATATTTTTGTGCAATATGCTCTGGGGCGGCAACCCATCCGATACGAAAACCCGTCATTACAAAACTTTTAGAAAAGGTATCAATAACCACAGTGCGGTCAGCTAATTCAGGGTAGTAGGACAAAGATTTATGTTTAAAGGGCTCAAAAACAACCCGTGCAAATATCTCATCGGAGACAATAGTAACATGGGGGTGTTTTACCAGAACTGCTGCAATTTCATCGGTGTTTTCTATGAGTTGACCATTAGGCCGTTGAGGAGTATTAAAAACAATGAGTTTTGTTTTTGGGGTTATCAGTTTATCCAAATGTTCTACATCTACACGACGTGGGTTCTGAAACTTAAAATATTTAATGTCTGCTTTTTGGTACCTAGCCCAGAATTCATCAGGGGGATACCCTGGATCTGGCATAATTACCTCATCACCAGCATCCAGAAAAAGCAGGAAACTTGCGGCTATTGCAAACTTTGCCCCCGGTGTAACAATTATTTCTTCTGGTTTAGTTGCCCGGCCCCTAGAGGTCATTTCAAAGGCTAATGCTTCTCTAAGTTCCGGAGTTCCAGGACCTGGAGAATATCTTACTTTACCGCTTTTTACTGAATCTCTGAC
>JAWSUQ010000134.1:0-7132 GCA_033549265.1 Bacillota bacterium | reverse complement strand
CCGAATTCCTTCTTCAACTTGACTGATTCCATATTTTTAACATTAAACTGAACCGGATTAAGAATATTCAAGCCCACTTCGATTAAGTCTGGTACTACATCATATATGGCTCCACAGCTGTGCAAAAAGATAGGTGCTTTTGTCTTGCTGTGAATAAAGTCAAACAGTGCCTTGTGGCGGGGCTTAATAATTTCTCGATACATTGTTGGTGAAATCTTTAAACTGTTCTGAGTACCTAGATCATCAGCCTCTTGGACAACCTGGATTAGATCTCCCACTTCATCTAGTACATGACCCCAATAGGCCAATTTAATTTCCAATACCTTATCTAAAATGGAATCAATCAGCTCTCTATTGGCTACAAGATCCATAAAGAAGTTTTCAAAGCCTCTGAGCCAGCCGCCAAACTCCATAATCCCAGCACCAATGCTAGACATTACAATGGCATGGCCTTCCTCATGAAGCTTTAATGCTCTTTCCCTTAGGCCTACATAGCGGGCAGGGTCATTGGGATCTGGATAAGGATATCCCTCTAGATCTCCCACTGTTTTAAAGGCTGCCATAGGGTTTTTATGCATATCAAAGTATAATCCATGGCCTAATGGCATCCGCCACCTGATACCCCATTCGTCGGTAAAATACTGGTAGCTTTCATCCTCATCAAAGGCTAAATTCCATATAGAGGATTTATTAGGTGAGAGATTTCTGCAGTCAGCACCAATCTTAACTAAGAATTCTTCACTAGGCTGTGCCAGCTGCTGCACCACGTCGAATATAGGTGTTTCCCCTTTTTGCTCTAGCCCTAGGTAAGGCAAAACATTTTCGTAGGCCTTTTTATTAATACCAGTAATTAGAGTTGCTCCAATATCAAAAGGAATTTTATCTGGCTCCTGATGGTTCAGTGCAGCTACTACTCTTTCTCTTGAATTCATTTACTTCGCCTCCATGTTATTAATATTTTTGGCACCACATGATTCACGAATGACTAGGTTTGTCTTAAATTGATTAACTGTATGAATATGCTTTTGCTCTATTTGCTGAATCAGAGTCCAAACAGCCATAGAACCCATTTCATAACGGGGCTGGTGGATAGTAGTCAATGGGGGGTCAATAATTGATGCTAGTTCTATATCATCATAGCCCACCACCGCTAAATCCTGCGGTACATTTAACTTTAGCTCTCTAGCAGCGTGAATTACCCCGTAGGCCATTGAGTCATTGGCTGCAAAAATAGCTGTTGGCCGCTTGTCTAATGACAATAGCTTTTTAGTTGCTGGGATTGCTCCTTCAGTAGTAAAATCACTGTAAATCACCAGACTGCCATCATAAGGGATTCCGTATTCCGTCAAGGCTTGCTTATAGCCAGCTAATCGGTCTGCAGCCACCTGGGCATTTTTATGCCCTGCTACATGGCCAATGCGCCGATGCCCCTGTTGAATTAAATGCTTCGTAGCAGTGTAAGCTCCATCCTGATTGTCGATGGTGATAAAGCTAGCCTTCAAATTTTCTATTTGGTATTCTAACAGCACCAAGGGAAAGCTCTCCTCTGCTATCTCCCGCAAATAATCCTCACTTCCAACTGTACTGCCAATTATCAACAAGCCGTCGGTGCGATCCTTCATGAAATTTGCGTAACTACTCTTTATAGAAGGATCCCAGCGCATACTGGCATATACCACGCCGTAACCAAATTTATGGGCGATGTCTTCCACCCCTCGTATAATCCGAGAAAAATAGGGGTCACTACTATCAGATAAAATTACACCTATCATTTCATTTTTTTGATTTACCAGACTACGGGCTAGGGTGCTGGGCCGATATTTTAGTTCCTCAATAACCTGCAATACCCGCTCCCGCGTCTTTTCATTTACATCTTCTTTACCGTTTAAAACCCTTGACACGGTAGTGCGGGAAACACCAGCAAGCTTTGCAACATCCGATATAGTAGTCAATTAACATCACTCCTACACGCTTCTACGCTTCTTAATTTCCATATTGATTGCTTAAATAGTGCATAGTACTTTTTAACAATGGATACATTTCCTTATATTTGTTATACAGCTTTTGATAGGCTGCCATGTTTTGCTGCTCTGGCTCCACCGCTGAAGTAAGCTTAATAGTTTTTCTACAGGCCTCTTCTACATTTGTAAATATGCCAGCCCCTACTGCCGCTAATAAGGCGGCACCAAAGGCAGGGCCATCAGTGGTATTGATGGTGGTAATTCGTTGTTGGAAGATGTCGGCCAAAATACTACGCCAAAGCTGACTTTTAGCTCCACCACCGGAGGCCCTAACTTCACCTAGAGCAACTCCAGCACTGCTTAGCAGCTCCATGGAGTCCATAAGTCCAAAGGACACTCCTTCCATTATAGCTCGAGTCAAGTGACCTTTTTGGTGGCGCATTGTCAGTCCTATGAAGCTACCCCGCAGCAGTGGATCCGGATAAGGCGTTCTTTCACCCAACAGATATGGTAGAAATAGCAGTCCTTCAGCACCTAGTCCAACCTTCATAGCTTCTGCCGCCAGTTCATCATAGGATGCATTGGTAGCTAGCTGATTGCGAAACCATTGCAGAGAAGCCCCTGCCGACAGCATGACCCCCATTAGATGCCACTTTCCTGGAACAGCGTGACAAAAGGCGTGCAGACTACTACCGGGCTGGATCACCGGTTCATTAGTCATAGCAAAAACTACCCCTGAGGTACCTAAAGCTGCAGACAAAATACCTTCTTCTACAATGCCATTCCCTACAGCTCCAGCAGCTTGATCGCCACCACCACCAACTACAGGGGTACCTGCTAAGAGACCAGTTGCCTGAGCAGCTTCCATATTTATGCCACCAGTAATTTCTGGAGATTCATAAATCTGAGGGAGCCAATCCTCAGAGATATTCAACGCTTTTAGCATATTTTGAGACCAACTCCGATTGGCCACATCCATCAACAAGGTTCCTGAAGCGTCAGAAACATCGGAGGCAAATTTACCTGTTAGGCGAAATCTAATATAATCCTTAGGCAAAAGAATTTGCTTGATCTTTTGGTAGGTATCAAATTCATGACGCTCTAGCCATAAAATCTTCGGAGCAGTAAACCCTGTTAAAGCTGGATTACCGGTCCAATGATATAACTGCTTTTCCCCTACTTCTTTAGTAATAAAGTCGCATTCAGCTCCTGTTCGCTGATCACACCAGAGAATGGCAGGCCTTAGCACCTGATTGTTACTATCTAACAGTACTGCACCGTGCATTTGCCCAGATAAACCAATTCCCGCAATGTCTTTTCCAGTCAGATGTGATTTTTCCCATATATCCTGAAGTCCCTTGACAACTGCTTCCCACCAATCCTCAGGATTTTGTTCAGCCCAGTTAGCCTTCGGTTGACTTAAAGGATACTCCCGATAAGACGAGGCTTTCACCTCACCAGTTTCATCAACTAGAACAATTTTGGTGCCGGAAGTTCCGATATCGATTCCGATAACAAAAGACAAAAATATCCCCTCCTTACGGCTTTTGCAATTTGGGCAAAGGACTTAGTGATACAGTACTTTGCGCTCTAGCTCTAATTAGTAATGCCTCTAAATACCCTGCATATCGTTCTGGATCCTGCAAGCAGGTAATTATATACTCATGGTCCAAACTATTAATTCTTTCATTCATGGATCGAATAGCATCAATAGAGTTAATCAACCCCTGCTCTACCGGCATTCTTTCAGGCCAAATGTCTATTCCCAGCCATCCCTGATAACCATGCATCTTCAAGCTGTAGAGGGTTGCTTCCGCCTGCTCCGGCCCTACCACTCCTACGTTTAAATCCTGGTCAAAGCCTCCTAGCGGCTGACTATTCCAGTGGGTATGCATTAAGCGACCGTACTCCATTGCCATACTATAAGCGTAGGGCAAATCTTCCTGAGCCATCCGCATATGACCAATTTCCGGATTTAAGCCAACTAATTTAAAGCCCTGGGCTAACAATTCTCTATTCACAGGATTAGTAAGCATTCCTTCTACCTTTTCTGCGAAAAGAAGTCCTTCAGGGGTAGTGCCATATAAGGTTCTTCCTCTTGGCTCATATGGCTTCGGCTCTAGAGCCACCTGAATTCCCGGCACTTGATCCATAGCTTCAGCTAATCCTGCCGCAAACCGGGTACGAGTTTCAATGAAATCTATGCCAAAAGGGTTTTCATACCCGTCTATTCCAGGCCAAAGCACCATGAAATCCGTTTGGAGCATTTTATTGATTTCTAACGCTTCTTTCACCCGCTCTATAGCCGCCTTTCTCACTACTTTAATAGGAGAAGAAAGGGAGCCAAAGCGGAATTGAGCATCGTAGGAAAGATTAGGTATAGCAGAAATCAGCTTTACATTATAGGCATTGCAAAAATCTCGATATATATCTATATTTTTTTCATTGATTTCATTAGGATAGTGAGCTTCTACCCCTTGCAGACCATGCTTAATCAACGGGACAATTTTTTCTAGCAAATGATAGGCAGCCTGGTCTTGGTTGTATGTTGCATGAAAGCGACTGCTTAAATTGCCAAAGTACCAAACCCCAGCTGAAAAGCGCAAATCAAGCTGAAAGTTTTGCAGATGAACTAAAAGCTCCTCTGAAGTACGTCGCACTGCTTGGTATTTTAAGTCTAACAAATTTCAGCACCATCCTTCGCAGTTTTCGGAATCCACCGGAATCGATTCCATAAATTCTATTTCGCTATAGTTTTAAAAATTCCTGCAATTCTTAAAAAATATATATTAATTTAATTCTAAGAAAAAATAACCAAAAAAAAGACCTTCTCACCTATACAGTGATAAAGGTCTTTATGAGTACACTTTAACTTTAAATAGTTATCTTAATGGAGCCTAGTGGAACCGATTGACTCGCCCTCCACCCCGTCATTTTCATCTATGATTTTTTGGGTAGCAAGGGCAAACAGGTTAAAAACCTCTTCTCGACCCTGGATCTTTTTGATAATAACCTTGTTCTCTTTCATAGCCATGCTCCTTTTATCCAAGTTTTTACTTTCCTATTTAAAGCATTGCCTTTTTAAAATTTAAATAATCTAATCAACCTATAATTTTATTTTAGTATTTTTTTGATATTATTCTCATGGGATATTTTTCGACATATTTCAACAAACTCCTGCAGGGAAAACTAGGAGAAAAGTGGCATAAAAAAATAGCCAACTGATTTAATCAATTGACTATTACCGGCAATGTTAGCTCTACTGTCAGTTCTCCCTTTTCCCCGTCGATAGCGATTTTCTCAACATATCCTACCTGCATCATATGGTACATGTGCTCACCCTTTAACCCGTTTGAAGCGTAGTCATGCTTTAAAAATTTACTGGAAAAATGATTCCAGGCTACTTCCAGCAGAAATTTTTGCTCCTCCGATAATGAGCAGTAAGCATCCCCTTGTAGAGCTTTCAAATATATCAGCTCTAAATCCTTTACTACTGACGTAGTATCTAAGTGATAGGACATTCCCTCATATATGAACTGCATCATATCACCCCTCTAATGTAATTTTTTAAAAGACTAACTTAATCTATCTCTAATTTCACTAATCTCTTTTCCGTAATGTTCAAGCTCCCCTGGAGTCTCCAGAATAAATGGCAGATGTTTTAGCTTCGGATGAGTAATAAAATCCATAATTCCCTGCCAGCCTATTTCCCCTTGTCCTAGTGGTGCATGCCTATCCTTAAAGGAGCCCTCGAGCATTTTGGTATCGTTTAAATGACATGCCTTAATTTTATTTATAGGTAGACTCGCCTCTATCTCATCAATAAACTGTTCAGGGCGAATTACACTAAATCCCCCTACAAAAAGATGGCAAGTATCAATGCATATGCCTACCCGATCTTTAGCTTCAATCCGCTCTAAGATTTCAGCCATTTCAGCAAAAGTGGTACCCATTTCTGTACCTTGACCAGCCATTGTCTCCAATAGCAGCATTGTGTTTCCCTGATACTTGGCAAACACCTCATTGATTGCCTCTGATATTAGATGTTTCCCTCGTTCCCGACCTTGGTTAACATGGCTGCCGGGATGAACCACAAAGTAGCTGCACCCAAAGTGATCAGCTCTCTCAAGATCCTCCGCTACCACCTCTTTAGCAAATTGCCGTAGGTTTTCTTTAGCAGCACAGAGATTAATAGTGTATGGAGCATGCACTATTAAAGGGTCGATCTTGTGAGCTGTAATTAGCTCCTTTGCCTTATTTATATCTTCGAAGTCGAGAGCTTTAGCCCTACCTCCTCTTGGATTTCGAGAAAAAAACTGTACTGCATTGGCTTCTACCGAAAGCGCATCCTTAATTGCTTTGGATAAACCACCACTGATGGAAACATGACAGCCAAGCTTCATTAAATTACACTCCTAAATTTATTCTAGATTAGTATTGTAACATGTAATTATTTAAAAAGAAAGGGTATTCCCCTGCAACTACCCAATTTATCCAGCAGGAGATAACTTTTTTTTGTCGAACCTACCCATCTGCATATAATTATGCGTATTAATGATAAGAGGTGTTTGTAATTGGATGAGAAAACCATAACAGACTTGATCCTACAAGCCCAGCAAGGTGATCAAAGGGCCCGCCAGGAGCTAATTGTGGCCTTTAAACCTTACATGGCCAAGATTGCCTCAGACCAATGCGGTCGTTACTTGGACTGGAGTAATGACGATGAGCTCAGTATTACCTTGCTGGCCTTTAATGATGCCATTGATAAATATATTATAACCGCCAATAGTAAATTTACTACCTTTGCCGCCATGGTGATACGCCGCCGCCTGATTGACTATTTTCGCAAGGAAGGCAAACACCGTCATCTGTTAATTAGTCAGATTACCGATGAAGGCCAGTACTTTCCTGGAGAGCAGGAGGAAGCGGAAAAAGACTTTCATAATAAAGAGCTGCAAGCAAACCGCCAAGAGGAGCTACTGATTTTTACCAGCCTCTTGGAAAGTTATGGCATCACCCTAGAAGACCTTGTGGCTGCTTCTCCCAAGCACTTAGATACAAAGCAAAATCTAGCAACCATTGCTCAAGCTCTAGTGGCCAATCCCCAAGTGCTCCATAGACTAAGCTCTAGCAGGCAGTTGCCTATTAAGGAATTGATGGCCCTTACCGGT
>JAWSUQ010000133.1:0-7166 GCA_033549265.1 Bacillota bacterium | reverse complement strand
TGATTTTTCGATCCATGAAGGTACTAACCGCACTATGGTAAAAATTGTTGATCGTAGTGATGGTAAGGTGATTAGAGAAATACCTCCTGAAAAAATGTTGGACTTAGTAGCAAAAATGTGGGAAGTGGTCGGAATATTTGTAGACGAGAAGATCTAGAAAGGAGGAGCTTAGGTGTTTCGAATCGGTGGAATTGCTTCAGGAATGGATATTGATACTATGGTAAGGGATTTAATGAAGGCAGAGAGAATGCCTGTTGACAAAGTTTTCCAGAAAAAAGTTTTAAGTGAATGGCGCAGGGATGAGTATCGGGCTATCAATACTAAATTGTTAAGCTTTAGAGATGCAACCTTTAATATGCGGCTGCAGTCTACATATAATTCAAAGGCAGCAAAAACGTCTAACTCTTCAATACTGACTGCTACTACGACTGGAAGCTCTCAAGAGGGAACCTATGAAATCAAGGTAGATAATTTAGCAAAAACAGCTAGTTTAATTTCTCAAGGTAGTTTATCAGTTGACCCTAATAACAAGATAGATCCTACTAAAACACTGGCCAGTCAGGCCAGTAAGTTTTCTGGAGAGATACCTACTGAACCGTTCACTTTTTCTCTAAACGGCAAATCCTTTACAGTGGATCCAGGTAAGGAGTCTTTAAATGGAGTACTAGATAAAATTAATAAAGACACATCTGTTGGCGTCAACGCTTTTTATGACAGTCATACCGATAAGGTGGTGCTTACCACTAAGAGCACTGGTGAATCGGCTAAAATTTCTATTTTGGACGGTACTGAAGGAGATTTCTTAATAACCGCATTGGCGCTGGGCAACAGGGTCGAGCCTGCGGGTATAACAGGTGAAACCTTAACAAATGCAGCAGATGCTGTGCAGGCATATTCCTTTAGCTTTGGCGGAGGGCTAGTGACGGGAGACACGTTTACTATTGGAGACTACACTTTAACTGTTGGTGAAGATAGTGCTGATGCTGCTGGCAGTGCTACTTGGTTTGTAGATGCATTAAATAACGATGCTGACTTAAGTCAGCTTTGGACAGCCTCCTTAAATGAGGATGGCACTACTGTTACGTTAACTGCCAAGGAAGCTGGTAGTGTGGACCCGGTTAGCTTAGTTATTGAGACTCCAGCTACCGTTACCCATCAAGATATCAGCACCGATGCAGTAGCACAAAAAAATACCCTTACTTTTACTGAAGGCTCCGTAGTTACTGGGCTTAAGATAACAATTGGCGATCGAACATATGGAGTTTATGATAGCACTGATCCGGATTACCTCAATGCTACAGCTGATGATGCTAAGATTATCTTAGGGGCTGATGCTGTCTTAGATATTGCTGGCATGACTGCAATGGAAGCCAAAGATGGCTTTATCGATTTTATAGTTTCAGACATGGGTGCAAATGTTACTAGTGCTACTGCTACTCGGGATGGGGATTCTATCCATATTGAAGCTACTGAAGCGGGTCTGGCGGGGGCCAGCGCAGCTGATTACTATATTGCTATGGCTGCTAATGATATTGAGGTAAGTGGCACTAATGCTCAATTAGTTATTAACGGTTTAACAACTGAGCGGGAATCTAATACATTTGCCTTGAATGGTACTAATATTACGCTGCACGCTGAAAGCGCAGGGGAGACTGTTCGGCTTGATGTACAGCAGGATACAGATAAGGCTTTTAATAATATAATGGAATTTGTAAATAAATATAATGAGTTGATCGATTCCCTAAATGGCAAGTTGCAGGAGGAGAAGTTCCGCAGCTATCTTCCGCTGACAGATGAGCAAAAGGATGCCATGTCAGATAAGGAAATCGAAAAATGGGAGGAACGAGCTAAGAGTGGTTTACTAAAAGGAGATACTATGTTAAGTGGTATTTTAAGCGATATGCGGATGGTTTTTTCCTCTGGGGTAGAAGGTCTAGAGGGAATTAATAGCTTATTTGACATTGGTATAACTACGGGATCCTGGCAAGAAAACGGCAAGCTTCATGTTGATGAAAATAAGCTGAAAAAAGCCCTGCAGGATAATCCTGACCAGGTAATGGCTCTTTTTACTAATGAGAGTGAAAATACAAAAGAAAAGGGGATTGCTCGTCAGTTATATAATAGTGTGAGTAATGGCATGGAGCGGATAACTACTCGAGCAGGCAAGGCCGCTAGCCTGTATGACCAGAGCTTTTTGAGCAACGAAATCCGCCGTTATGATGAGCGGATTGCTGCTATGGAAGAACGCTTACAAAGGGTTGAGGATAGATATTGGCGCCAATTTACAGCTATGGAAAAGGCCATGAGTCAAATGAATAGTCAGTCTGAATGGCTATACCAGCAAACTATGTCAATGAATGGGTAGGCATTCTTAACTTTAGAATATGTGTAAAAGAATAAAAAATCTTAGGAGGTTCAGGCATGGCATTAAACAATCCATACCAGCAATATCAGCAAAATAATGTATACACAGCAACACCTGGAGAGTTGACCCTGATGCTTTATAATGGAGCTATTAAATTCCTCAAACAGGCCAAGGTAGCAATTGAGGAGAAAAATATTGAAGAAGCTAATAATAAAATATGTAGAGTGCAGGATATTTTAGCAGAGCTAATGTCTAGCTTGAATATGGACATTGAAATATCCAATAATCTCTATGCCTTATATGACTTCATGAATAACCGACTCATCGAGGCTAATATCAAGAAGGAAAGTAAGATGATAGACGAAGTAGAGGGAATGCTTGTGGAGCTTAGGGATACCTGGAAGGAAGTTATTAAGATTAATAGGCAACAAAATAGATAAGTTAGGGATTTGAGCAGTGGAAATTTGCCACTGCTTTAATTTTTTATCTGTTGCTTTTCCTTTTTTTCTATTATAATGATATTAGTACATTCCAGTAGTAGAAGCAGCTGTATATATGAAAGAGAGGGAGAAATTGATGGAGTTTAAAGGCTATATTAGGGAAAATGGTACTGTAGGGATTAGAAATCATTTGCTGGTAATTTCTTCAGTTGTCTGCGCTAACACTGTAACCCAGGCAATTGGAGCTCAAGTGCCAGGAGCTAAGATAATTACCCATCAGCATGGATGCACCCAGATGGGGATTGATAAGGAAACGACCCTTAAGGCGCTAGCGGGTATGGGGAAAAACCCAAATGTTGGAGCAGTATTGGTAGTAGGCTTGGGTTGTGAGACTATCAGCACAGATTTAATTGCCGCTGAAATATCTAAAACAGGAAAGACTGTAGAAACAGTGGTCATCCAGGAAGCGGGAGGAACCTTGTCTGCCACCAGCAAAGGAGTTGGGATTTCCCAACAGCTGCTGGCAGCCTTGTCTAAGGAAGAGCGTCAGCCGGCCTCAATTTCCAGGATTACCCTAGCAACTGAGTGCGGTGGTTCTGATGCCTACTCCGGTTTAACAGCTAATCCAGCACTAGGAGTAGCTGCTGATAAACTTGTTGAGCTAGGGGCTAGAGTAATTCTAAGTGAAACTACGGAGTTTATCGGTGCTGAGCAGGTGTTAGCTAAGCGAGCAGCAGATGAGCAGATTGCTGTAGATATTTTCAGAATCGTAAAGGCCAAAGAGCAAGAAGCTTTAAATCTTAAGGTAGATCTGCGGGGAGCAAACCCCACCCCTGGCAACATTGCAGGAGGTCTGAGCACTATTGAAGAAAAATCCTTGGGCTGTATCTATAAGGGTGGCAGCAGTATCATCAATGAGGTGGTGGCGTATGCTGTAGAACCTACCAAAGGGGGATTAGTAATAATGGATACCCCTGGTAATGATGCAGAGTCTATCACCGGAATGGTGGCAGGTGGAGCTCAAATTGTGGTGTTTACTACTGGCAGGGGGACTCCCCTAGGCTGTCCCGTAGCTCCTGTAATAAAAGTGGCTACGAATACCAAGACCTTCAACAATATGCTTGAAAATATGGATATAAATGCAGGCAACATTATCACCGGCACTGAAACTATCAATACTGTAGGGGAAGAAATCCTACGGGAGATTATTGAGGTGGCTAACGGTAAGTTGACAAAAGCTGAAATTCTTAATCACTGTGAATTTAGCTTAAGTAGAATAGCACCCACATTTTAGTTCCTATGGTAGTACTATACTAAAATTACTACATTCATATATTTTTAATATTGAAAGTGAGGCTCTAATATGAATAAAGAGTATCTAATTGTAAACCAAAAGGACAATGTAGCCACAGTATTAGTGGATCTACCAGCTGGTAAAGAACTTGAAATTAGTGAAGGCTATAGTGTTCTGCTTTTAGACAATATTGCTTTAGGACATAAATTTGCATTAAGTAACATAACTAGTGGTGAACCAGTAATAAAGTATGGGGAAGTTATTGGAGTAGCAAGCTGTGATATCAAGCCAGGCAATCACGTTCATGTTCACAATATAGACAGCGCTAGAGGAAGAGGCGATAAAGAGTAGGATACTATTTATTATAGAGTTAAAGGTTAAAATATAATGATATAATAATTTGAAACATAAGCAACGGGTAATCCCCGTTGCTTTTAAAATTTTATGGTAAATAAATAATGAATTTGTTTATAAATGAAATTTTTTGAAAATATTAGGAAGCTTTTATGTGTTGGCATTGATGCAAAAAGAAACCAACGTTGCAAAAAGAAACAATTAATAAATTTATATATACCATATTTTAGCAGGGTTATTTACAACAATGTTGAATAATGTTTCAGAATGCAACTATTTCTGTATCGCAAATAATTTTAAAATTTAAAATAGTAGGATTTATAAGGTTTATGAGGGACAACTAACTGGCACATTACTTGCTTGTATAATTTACTTGAGAATAAGGGGGTGAGCATTTTGGCCAAAGATGAAATAAAAAAGCTTTTGGACCAAATAAATAATGTATTAGAAAGTCCTGAACACAAACGTAGAGAAAGCCTTTGGAAAGAAGAGGCGGTTTATAGCAGAGATAAGTTTCGAAGGATAAGTAAACCTCAAAGTGAAATTGGCGGGCAGGTTCCTGTAGTAGCTGACCCAGGCCCTACTATGTACGCTAAGATATTTGGTTTCAATATGCGAGAGTATTACACCAAGCCAGAAGTATACTTGGAGAATTACCTTAAATGTATGCTGTCACTCTATCAAATGGGGGATGATACCACCTTTAGTCGAACAATTCCCTTTTGGCTGGGAACAAGCTTTGATGCTTCTCTCTTTGGTTTAGATACTATTTACAATGAAGAGGATGATCCATGGCCAGGTCGGAAATTGCCTTTAGAGAATAAGGATGCTCTTGATAATATGGAACTGCCTAATTTTGAGAAGTCAGGTCTAAGTCCTTTAGCTATCAGATTTTATACTGAATTAACTGATTTAGTCAGAGATAGTGGCTTTAACATTGCTCCGCCAGAGATTATTAGGGCACCTTTTGCACTGGCCTTTCACATCAGAGGCTTTACTAATTTAGCTTTTGACTGTATGGAAGATCCTGAGTATGTACATAAATTAGTACGGTTCTTAACAGATGCCAGAAGAGAGTGGTATAAACAAAGGGAAAAAGTATTAGGAGTGCCAACTGTTAAGGGGCAGCTATTTAATGACGAGGTAGATTGCAATGTAATTGGCCCCAATATATATAAAGAATATGCATTTCCCTATGAGCTTGAGTTGTCAGAATTCTACGGCGGCATTAATTACTGGCATAGCTGTGGCAATATCACCAAAATGCTGGAATACATTCGTCAGATTCCTAACTTAGAAATGATAAACATTAGCTCCTGGACAAATTATGAAGCCGCTGCTAGCATGTGCCCTGATATCGCGCTAGAAATATGCCTTAAGCCTACTACAGA
This sequence comes from Bacillota bacterium, assembly GCA_033549265.1. Lineage (GTDB taxonomy): Bacteria > Bacillota > Desulfitisporia > Desulfitisporales > JAWSUQ01 > JAWSUQ01. The sequence goes on along the minus strand of JAWSUQ010000133.1, from coordinate 1,322 downwards.
TGTATATCATGCTAGGAAAGAGCACATAGTCAAAGTGGTAAATAGAGTTCAAGATATATGTGCTAGGCATAATGTGAAATCCTATCAAATTCGAGCCGGCAGTTTACAGGGATATGGTGAGACGATTGAAGGTGATTTTGCGAAAATAGCTAGATGGATTAAGGTTGTAAAAGAAACAGTTAATAAGAACTAATATAACTAATATACGGGGACGGAGGCATAAAAATGAATTCCAAGCAACTATGGTTAGTAGCCCCACATTCTAAGCTTGCAGAAGAAGCACAAAATGTCTGTCAGGAATTGAATATCAATTTAGAAATTCGTATTGGAAATATGTACCCTGGAGTAGAGATTGCTAAGCAGGCTGTTCAGTTGGGGGCTGAGGTGATTATCAGTAGAGGGGGAACAGCTGAGCTTATTCGCCAAGCGGTAGAGGTGCCGGTTGTAGAAATACGCAGTACAGGCTTTGATCTATTGAAAGCTCTCTATCCAGTTAAAGACTATCAAGAGACTATAGCAGTAATCGGCTTTAAAAACGTAATCTATGGTGCTACAGACATGGGTGAAATCCTAAACCTAAATATCAGGGAAATAACTCTTAATAATAAATATGAAATACCAGAAAAAATAAAACAGGTTATGACCCAAGGCATTAAACTAATAATTGGCGATACAGATGTGGTTAAAGAGGCAAGCGATGCAGGTATTGAAACAAGACTTATTTATTCTGGTAAGGAGTCAGTAGCTAAAGCAATTGAAGAGGCGCAGCGCATTAATAAAATAAGACAGGCTGAACAGGCAAAAGCCAAAGAGTTAAAAACTATAGTAGATAATGTTAGAGAAGGAATTATTTCAATAAATCATGAGAGTATTGTTAGCATGTTTAATGCTGCTGCTGAAATAATTCTTAAAGAGCAGTCTTATAACATGCTAGGTAAAAAAATTGACTCTCTTATTCCTGAATTAGATATCAATGAAGGATCAGCCCTTACCAAAGTCATGAAGATAAAGGATAAGGATGTTATTATTAACACATTTCCAGTAATAGTAGAGGAAGTTAGTGTAGGGGCTATTATTACTTTACAGGAGGTTAACAAGCTCCGCAAGCTTGAACAGCAGGTGCGTTGGGAGATTTCAAATAAAGGACTGATAGCAACAAAAACATTTGCGGATATCGTTGGCCAGTCAGCTATTATCAAAGAAACTATTAGTGAAGCCGAAAGATACAGTAAAGTTGATTCTACTATTTTAATTATAGGTGAATCTGGCACTGGTAAGGAAATATTTGCTCAAGGAATACACAATGCCAGCTTTAGAAGCAA
>JAWSUQ010000132.1:0-7185 GCA_033549265.1 Bacillota bacterium | reverse complement strand
TGTGTTCAACCTGCTGCTCAAAAACCTGGCTTAAGTGGGAAGCAGGATCAGTAGTGACCAGTAGTGTGCTAAAACCCTGTTTTGCTAGCCATACTGCTGTAACACATGACATAGATGTCTTGCCAACCCCACCTTTTCCGGCAAAGAAGATGGATCGTGTCTTCCCCTCCACCGGAAATAGCTCCCTATTAACATTGGGATTAGGCTGATCCACTATATTTAAATTTTCCCAATTTGATTGGGTATTCACCTCTGGGCTAATATCAGACTGCTGGACAGCTGGAGTTTGCTCCCATAAGGATCTGCCTATTAGCTTCAGGAAAGCTACTCCTTTAATCTCTGTATCTAGCAGATACATTTTCCTCGTAGGAAGGTCCAAATTATCATCAATTTCTTTTATATAGCGCTGCTGCATTTCACTGCGCCTTTTAAAGAAGTGGTTTTCACATTTTTCTGGAGGAAGTATGCCATTAACTACTAGCATGCTGGATTTTATTCCAATATTATTTAATTCATGCACTGATCGCTTTGTTTCAGCTATTGGCGTAGATTCCGGCTGAACAACAAAAATAAATGTTGTTTGATCAGGGTCTTGCAGAACACTAACAGCCTTATCAAATTTTGCCTTAGACTCCTTTAGTACTTGAACTGGCCCTAGACATGTTTGACCACTTCCTTGCTCACTTATCTCAATATGCTTACTCCAGTCTACAGGAAGCTCTAATAAGCGAATGGTATGCCCTGTTGGTGCTGTATCGAAGATAACTACCTGATACTGACCGCTATCCATAAAATCTACGAACTTATCAAAGGCTGCCATCTCCTCAGTACAGGGAGAGTTCAGCTCTTCTTCCATGACAGCTACAATTTCCTCAGGAAAAACAGCCCGCATTGGCGCTAAGGTTCTTTCCTTATATTCAGCAGTGGCAGACTCTACATCTATCTCCATCGCATCTAGGTTAGGAACCTGCTCAATTGCAGTCACACGATGACCAATCTCTTGCTCAAATACATCTCCTAGATTTGCTGCGGGATCGGTAGTTACAATTAACGTGCGTTTTCCCTGATTGGCAAAATATACTGCAGAGGAAGCAGCCATAGAGGTTTTACCAACCCCGCCTTTTCCGGAAAAGAAATAGTACTTTGTATCAGCCAATTGTGTTCACTCCTTTATTTTCCTTGCTCTGAATTCTTTCACATATACTTGCTATATCTCTATTGCATGTGCTACTCCGATCCTTTTCGCAAGCTGGACGAATAAATTGGGCTACTAAGTTGTCTCCTAGCGTTTGAAGGCTTGCTACAGTTAGTTGATAAAAAATCCATTTTCCCTCTCTTCTATCTTCTACAAAGCCAGCATTTTTTAAAATTTTCAAATGGTGTGATACTGCTGACTGGGTCATATTAAGGGCATCAATTATTTCACAGACACATAAATCCTGTTCTGTTAACAATGATAATATTTTGAGACGAGTCTCGTCAGAAAGGGCCTTAAATTGCTCTGCCATCCTCTTCATATCATATACCTCTTTCATAGAATCTATATGCCTAGAGCTGCTACAATTTCTGCAAAAGAGGCATATTCGCCACTCTTAATAATCTTGCCGTCAATTGTCACAATCGGCAGAGCATTTTTCCCTTTGGAATTTATCTCATCAATAACCTCCGGATACTTTTGAAAAGCTTGAATTGCAGTAGTGAGCATATGTCGCTCCACTTCAACTTGCTCAGCATGTTCCTTCTTCAGCTTCATTACAGTTTCGTTGACCTTTACTAATACTGGATCAACAGAAGGCCCGCAAACCCCTGTACTGCAGCACATAGGAGGGTCAAAAATTTCTACTAACTTTTTTGTCATCGCTATCATCTCCTTTCATAAAGCACATTATTAATTGTTTAATTAAAATTAATTTGCCTTATATGTTATAATTCTAATCACTATATCAAATATATGAACATATTAAAGTTCATTGATATGTTTATTTTAAAGGCTGAAGCTAGTATTTGTCAAGTAAGAAAATACTATAGAAAAACCTTAGGCTTCTAACATGAATTCCTAAGGCTAATACTATGATTATTGTTTTAATATTGTAACTTCTATATCTGCTGACTTTCGTTTTGCCATGGTAACAAATGTGTAAACTGACCCGCTATACCTAAAAATATTAAGAGGCCGCCCCACATAGTTATAACTGATTTAGTTGTATGACAAGACATTTCAGGATTCATACAAACACCTATACCTAAGTTAGAGGGAATAGCTATAGCTGCAATTCCTAATACACCTAGCATTAAACCTAGGTAACGAGGATTTTGCCTGGCAGCAAAAAATATTAATAAGCCATTTACTGCTACGATTGCTCCTATTATTACCTCTGCGTGTCCCGTCCAATTACACTTCATGGGAACAAACATCCCACTAGCTAGCTCCAGGGTCCCTGAACAGACAGGGGCTAGCTTAAAGGGTGTCAGCATAATGATGATTCCAATTAAAATTCCAATCACTCCTATTAGACGCCACATTTTTTCCATAAGCTCATCCCTCCAATATAATTATAAAGTGATTCATTTATACCTTAAATCTCTTTATTAATTCTAATGAAAACTAATAAGAGCACTATCAGGAAAATGTAAAATTTTTTTTACAATTGGTCATTAAATGGGGCATTAAAAAAATGGTGGTATATGCCACCATTTTCGAACTATAGCTTAAAAGCTGCCTATACTATTGCAATTTAAATTTCTCTTTGATTTAATAAAATAGCTGCCTCCCATTTGCTAAAATTCAACAAAGGAAAAATAACCGCTACCATTGGTGCCAGTATAGCTACCAATACACTAGCAATTAACTCTCTTGCTAGTATCCAGCCAGAATAAGCTGTAAAATAAAAAGTGTTTCCAAAATATATGCTACCTACTATAAGCCAGATCATTAAACCTGCTAAGCTGCCCAGTAATACCCCTAGCCCTGCTAGCGTACCTGCCTCTAGCAGCAACATTTGATATAAATGTTTTTTTTGGGCTCCTAAAGCAATAAGCATTCCCATCTCCTGTTTCCGTTCAAACAATCGAGCGGTAAAACGAATTATTAACAATCCTAAGCTGATCAGCCATAGGAGAAAGCCAAAAACATAAAACACATTTGTTAATAGAGACAAATGACCCTTGGTAGCTTCAATAACTGTACTTCCTGTCTCAGGTTTAGCAGGCCCTTCCTGGCTATGCAAATCTTGAAGTAAATATATGTCCCCGTCAGCTTTAGATTTCACAAGAATAGCGGAAACCAGTCCTTGAGGAGAACTGTATCCTCCCCACTCTCTGACCTGCCATAACTCCGTTAGCTGTGGAATTTTCTCCGCCAAATCCCATGCTTCCTCTAAAGACAAATAAACTGTCCTGTCTATCTCTGTACCAGTAGTAGGCAGTATGCCTGCAACTATAAATTCTTCGCCCGAAAGCTCAAAGCCTTGACCTATCTCCCCTACCCAGTCAGCCCCTACAAGCATTTTTCCAGGGGATAGGTCTAAGGAAGCAAAGTCATGATGCCAGGACTTAAGTACAAAGTCCTGCTCCCATTCTGTCCCCACTAAATGCCAATTACCCTCTTGATTAGGCAATACAGTACTTTGAAGATAAAATTGAAATGCTAAGTACACCTTATCTTTTAAAAGATCTGCCTGCTGCAGCCCTTCTTCTTTAGGGAAGTAAATGTTTAAAAAGGGAGTTAACACCATAGTGCTTTGCCTGCTATGGTTAACCTGATTAGGAATAAGCATAAAATCGGCACCTAGTCGCAGCTGTTGCCTATCTAGATCTTCCTCTAAATAAGAGGTAAGCTGCAGGCCTAAAAATAGCGCAGAAGTAATCATCATTACAACAGCAATAATAGCCAGGCTACTGGCAGGTCTATTTTTGATATTATGCCAAACTATTTTGAGCATCCTGACCCACCCTCTTTACTTTTTTCCTGGTAAATAAGCTAATCCAACCGGGCCCCAGCCCACTTCCACCACGGCTATTTCGCTATAAGTATTCATATCTATAACCGAAACTGTATTATCATCAGTATTGGCTATATAGGCCTTGCTGGCATCTTGATTAAATACTATCGCTTGAGGGTTTTTGCCCACAGTAAAAGAGGTCTCAACCTCCTGGCTTAAAATATCAATAATATAGGCAGCATCAGCATCGTGTATTAGCACCAGTAACTTTTCTCCACTAGGGCTTAATTCCATTACAGTTGGCATCTTATCTACAATTATTTTATTAACAACCTCATAATTATCAAGGTCATATACCCATACCTCTTCCCAATCCCAGTTTATTCCGTGAGCTCCTGTAAGGGCATATTTACCATCTCTAGTTACAACTATTCCACCAGGTTGCTCTCCACCAGGAATCGTAGCGATCACTTGATGACTAGCTATGTCAACTACGGAGTAATCGTCACTACCAAAATTGGCAACATAAAGATATTTTTCTTCTGGATCACTCATTAGGTCAAAGGGCATTTTACCAACGGGAATAGCATTAACAACCCCCTGAACCCTGGTATCATAAACTATTACCTGATCCCCTGCTAAATCTGTAACATAAATATAACTGCCGTCTGAGGATATGTCTGCATAAGCAGGTGCCTGGCTAAGCTCTACTTTTTTTACAACTTTACTGTTTTTCCGGTCTATTACTGCTAGGTCACCTGATAATGCGTTAGTAACGTAGAGATATTCATCATCCGGATGGCCAACCACACCAAAAGGTCTATTTTCTACTTTAAACGCACCAATTACCTTATTTTGTTCAGCATCAATAATTGACACAGTGTTATCATTCATATTAGTTACATATATCATGTCTTTCGAACTATCTATTTCGATAGTAGCGCTACTATTTTGTTTGGGGGCACCTGAAGTTGAGCCTTGTATACCCTTATCCTTTTGAGGCACACTTCCTCCACATCCAGTAAGTAACATAAAGAAAAGGATAACTATAATATAAAAAGCTAATTTGCTTCCTACAAAATTGCTTGCTTTTGGTTCCATAACTCTAATCTTCCTCCTTCCATGATATAACTCTTTGGCGCTTGAGAAGCTAACTCTGTCAAATGAGTTACTAGTATGATAGTCATTCCCTGTTGATGTAGCTTGGAGAAAATATCTGCAATTTGGGCAGCCCGCACTGAGTCTAAATCATTGGTGGGCTCATCTGCCAGTAATACTTCTGGATCATTTATTAATGCTCTAGCAATTGCAACACGCCTGCATTGACCTAGACTCAATTGGTGCGGTAAATGATTGACCCTTTCTTTCAAACCAAGCTCTTCAATTAACTCTAATGCTCTAGCTTTTTTAAGGCGTCGTAGCTCCTTACTATTAGGAGAAAAGATAAGGGGCACCAGAATATTTTCTAGCACATCAAGGGTTGGGATAAGATGAGAGCCTTGAAAGATAAAACCAATCTTTTGATTACGAAATTCCGCCAGCTCCTTTTCATCCATCTCTGTTATTCGCTGCTGCCGAAACATTATTTCTCCTGAATCTGGCTTTAATAAACATCCCAAAATATTTAGCAAGGTAGTCTTACCACATCCAGACAATCCGCGAATAGCTAAAAAATCCCCTTTATTGATGGAAAGGCTAACGTTATTTAATACACCTACTGGGTCATTTTTACTAGAAAAAGTTTTTGATATATTATTTAACTCTATTAGCTTCATTCATATCCCCTACCTTCTTCCGAAAATCTAAAACATTCATTTTTATTCTAATTTGCCTTGTGAGATAGCCGTGGATGGATCAATTTTGGCTACTCTAATAGCCGGGTAAAACGAAGCAATCACAGCAAATAATACTATACATATTAAGTAGCCAACAGCTATCACTATCACTTCTCTAATAGCGGGCATACTCCATGGAAAAAATGTATAATTTGCTAACCAATTAGTTACTACCCAAAATAACCCCCCACCAATCATTAGACCTATTGCTCCTCCAACAATCCCTAATACTACAGCTTCTAGTGCTATTAATAAAAAGAGCTGCTGGGGCTTTGCACCCACAGCCTTGAATAAGCCCAGCTGACTTTTTCGACGATTAACAGACCAGTTAAAATGGCTGAATAAAGTCCACCAACAGATAATTCCTAATAAAAAGAGACCTAAATAAAGGCTCGTACTAATCAAATCTAGCTGTTCTTTGGTTTGATTGAGGACATTCGCAATAGGAATAACTTGGGCGTTAACCTTTTCCTCTATATCTATTACAACTTGTTCAAGCATGCTGCGGTCTTCCACTTTGACTAATACTGCAGAAATCATTTGAGATAAATCTGCTACACCGCTGAATCGCTGGGGTCCCCAAGTATTCCCTAAACGTTCATTTCCTTCAGTCAAAGCTCTAGCCTCTTTTAAGCTAGTAAATATAGTCTTATCCATCCCGGTTCCTGTTTCACCTAGCTGTCCAACTACTGTAAATAACTTGTCTAAAATCAAAGCCCTATCCCCTAGAAAAGCTGGCACTGCAGCTCCGAGGATTACCTCACCCTCCTGAAGCTCCCTACCTAAATGCTGGTCCATCCAAGCTTTAAGCATGAAGTCTGAGTCTACATCAAATCCAACTAATCTATATTCACCGCCAATAGAACAACAGGAGTCGTTAACAGTTTGACTAAAAAATTGAGGAGTAGCTTGTGCAACTCCCCTAGTATCTTTAATTTCTAAAAAAACTTTTTCCTCCATATAGATGTTCATAGGAATACCTGAAAATAACATTTGCTCAGCAGGAGCCCCTACTGTACTTGGCAAAATTAATATATCTGCTCCTAACCTGGCATTACTTAAAGCTAACCCTTTAGCTAAGGTAATATTGGTTAACATTGTCATCAAAAAGAAGCCTGATGCTATAGACAGGCTTATAATAATTAACGCCGAAAACATTTTTCGCTGTAATAATCCGCTCCTGATTAATGACCACATAATTAATCCTGCTTTCCTAACAATGACATAAAGTAATCCTTACCTTTATAGAAGTCTATCAAAACTTTATTAAATAAATATAATTAAATTATCAAATTTTCCTGACAACTTTTTTCTTCAATTAATGGTAACCGAATTAAGAAAGTAGTTCCATTTCCCTCTATACTGTTAACAAATATCTGACCTTGATGCTCTTTGATTATGCCTTTTAC
>JAWSUQ010000131.1:0-7210 GCA_033549265.1 Bacillota bacterium | reverse complement strand
AGCAGCTGAAGTAATCAATGGTATGTCAATAGAGCAGGTAAACATACCAATTGCTGTATTGCTGTTTTTAATGATGTATCCAATTATGGTGCAGATTGATTTCAAACAGGTAATTGAAGCGGGCAAGGCCCCTAAGCCCGTTGCACTGACATTAGTAGTGAACTGGGCTATTAAGCCATTTACTATGGCATTTTTAGCTTGGCTTTTTATGAAGGTAGTGTTTGCACCATATATCCCAGCTAACCTGGCGGATGAATATATAGCTGGGATGATATTATTGGGGATTGCTCCATGTACCGCTATGGTATTAGTCTGGAGCTACTTGGCCAAGGGTTTCATGGGCCATACCTTAGTGATGGTAGCAATCAATTCTTTAGCAATGCTATTTTTGTACGCGCCTTTAGGAGGATTACTTTTAGGTATCAGCGATATTGCTATTCCCTTTTTGACCCTATTGCTATCTATCATATTTTACGTAGGAATAGCTTTAGTAGCTGGATATTTTTCCAGAACTTATTTAATTAAGACAAAGGGAATTGAATGGTATGAAAATGTATTCTTGCGTTACACCGGCAAAATTTCTATGAGCGCTTTATTATTGACGCTAATAACATTATTTATGCTACAGGGATCAGTTATCTTAGCCCAACCATTGGTGATAGTGATGATTGCTGTACCGCTAATCATTCAAACCTTCTTAATTTTCTTTTTAGCCTACTGGGCAGCTAAATCCATGAAGCTTCCTTATGAGGATGCAGCCCCATCAGCCATGATAGGTGCTAGTAACCACTTTGAAGTAGCAATTGCCACTGCAGCAACCCTATTTGGTATTACCTCAGGTGCGTCATTGGCAACTGTGGTAGGGGTTTTGATTGAAGTGCCGATTATGCTGATGCTGGTGCGTATTTGTTTGCGCACAAGCCACTGGTTCCCTAGAAAAGGTAAAAAGGATATACAGCTAGCATAAGTTGTAATAAATAAAAAATATTTTAAGTTAAGATTAAAACTGCCTTTACTCGTAAACAATAAAAATGTAAAAGTTTACGAGGGAGGCATTTTTATGTTTTCAAATATATTTTGGATTGCAATGGCCATACCAGCCCTTATTTTAATAGGTGGATTTATTATTTGGGCTATGCGAAAGCCGGTTACCAAGCCGAATTTGGCTACAAGACTTAACGAAACGGAAGCGCAAATTCTTGAAGAGTACGGAGATGGGATTCCCAATAGAAAAGAGCACAAGCTGGTGGAGGATGCAGAGGGAAGAATAAGATCACTAGAAGAAACAACTGGCGAAAAGGAGCGTGATTAAGATGGATAATAAAAATTGTGAACGGAGAATTTCTAGCACCTGGGGTAGGCAAAGACAAAGCCTTAGAATGCATCAAACACATCCCGAAATTGCACCTTTTCATAAGGAGCTTTGGTGGTATGGTTTTTCTTTTGATGATGGTTACCTATACAGGCCAGAACAGGAAAAAAATATTCCCTCCTATTCACTGCTGGATAAAAATAGCGAATTAGATATTCATTAGATGAATACATATTAAGTACTAAGTAAACACACTTCTATTTGCTTTTTCATAAAGTATAATAGGAGGTGTTTACTTATGAAGGTTGGCGATTTAGTTACCCGTAAATCTTATAAAAACGATCTTACGTTTTGTATAATTGGCTTTGAAGGCTCTTTACAATCATTCTATTATTGTAGATGCTCCTATATCAGATTTGGAAAATATCCTAGCCCAAGGTCGACTTTAGGGCTTTTTTTTTACTAATAACAAACTATTGCTGAAAACATCTAAATAAGGTACACTGGGTAAAGTAATAGAAAAGGAGTACCAACAGGAATGCGAAATACTTATAAATTACCAAAAAAACTCATGGAAAAGCTAGCTCGTGATTTAGCTGAGCTAATGGATAGCGAAGAGGGGGCTTTGCTAGCGTTGCAGCTACTAGAGAACCTGCCAAATGAGGCTAAAATTTCTTTGATTTCTAATCTTTCCATGGTTTATACACCAGAGGTTGCCAGATTTATGGCCCTGGTACTAGAAGAATATCCTGGGGAGAAGCTAGCTGCTGTGGCTGAGCGCTCCCTAAAAAAGCTCAGTTTAGCTGGAGTACCAGCTGTTCAGAAGAGTCTTACCTCTGAAAAAGCAACTGCCGAAAATTTTTGCTATGGTCTGGTGTCTAAGACTAGACTAAAAGGAATTGTTAGCTTAGTATTGATATTTAAAAATGATGAAAATGATAAAGCCTTTGACGCTTATTTCTTTACCCTTTGTTTTAGTGAGATGGGAATCAAAGAGTTCTTTTTCGGTAGAGAACTAAATGACGAGCAAATAGCAGTAATAATGACTGATGAGAACTATGGGAAAATAGATTATATAGATAGCTTGACTTTATTAAAGCTAGCATATGATTGCAATCTAAAGTACGATTCATTACCAGCATTAGGAATATTTATATATAAAAGCCTAATTAAACAAACTGCTAGCTTGCCAGAGGATGCAGCATTTAACTTTTATCATATTTTGGCCCAGGAAGTGAACCCCATAGTTTTAACTAATGGAATATGTTTAGCTATTCGTACTGAGGATTATCGCCTTCTGGACTATTTAACAGAAAACCAAAGGCAGATGCTGCCAGAAATTGGTCTCTTGTTAGAAAGCAAGGTGCTATCTTGTAGCGAAGAGCCAGATGCTGCTATAGTACTGGTGGAGATAATATCAGAGGAAGAAAATGGCCTTAATCGTTATCAATGGACTATAAACTATAAAAAGGAAAACAATAGGTGGCAATTGATAAAGATAACAGCTGATGAAGGAGAAAATCTTGAGTGGAGCTGGCTGGAAGAAACATTATCGCTAAACAATATTACCTGTGCCTACTACGTTTACCAATCTCATGGGGTAAGGCTATTTATTGAATCCTTAGAAGGAATAGAGTTTTTTCAAGAGAGTGATGACTTAGATTTCTATAAATGGTGGGATGTAGATGCCATTATGGAAAAAGGAGTATCCTTTAAGGATACAGTTTTAGCTGATTTGATCATAGGTGAAGATGAACTGGTAGTGTTAGCCAGCAGTGAAGAAAGGCTTGCAGAGGTTAAGGAAATATTAGAAGCAGGACTGACTCATGAGATAGAGCTGCTGGAAGAAGAGCTGCCGGTAGAAGTAGTTTATAAAATTTTTGATCACGATAAAATGTCCTTTAGTGAGTTGATTGAGCAGTGGATGTTGACAGGATCGAATCATAAGGATCAGTTGACTACTTGGCTGAACACTAAGCTGACAGAGCTAGATGGGATGACCCCATTAGAGGCATCAAGTAGTGGAGAAGGGTCTAAGCTCTTATGGGCTTTGTTTAAAAAAATATCCCAGTCTGATAAGGTCAGGGGAAATTACCTTGTAGATTACCGGGCCTTGTTGCGTACAGTTGGCTGGGGAAAAAAGGTAGGCAAAAACATCAGAAAATCCCGATAATAGACAAAAAAACGTATTGACTTTCCATTAAGTTTTCATTATACTATAGACTAAATATATAGTTACCTATTATATAACAAGTAAGACAACAATATCATATTAAAAGCAATGATAGGAGCAACGTTATAATTCGTCCCTTAGGTTCAGAGAGCTGGGGTAGCTGAAAACCAGTACTAATACGATTTATAAAATCTCTTCCTTAAGCTGCCAGCTGAACAGCCATTTTAGGCATAGTAGGTGAAGCCGGAAACAAGAGCCGTTATTTTCTTGAGCGTTTGATAGAACGCTTATTTAAGTGGTTGCTGTTTTGTAGCAATCAGGGTGGTACCGCGGGAGAACCTCTCGTCCCTGACATGATGTTGGGGCGAGGGGTTTATTTTATGTCCTCAGAACCCAAACAGCATGGAAAAAAGCTGTTTGGTTTTTTTGTTTCCGTTAATTAAAACTAAATTGTTTGGTGTTAATAAAAGTGAAGCTGTAATTTTCATAATAATTCATACTATTAAGGGGGAAATAACATGTACAGTAACAGAATGAAGCAAGGAGTGGAAAAAGCTCCCCATAGATCTTTGCTAAAGGCATTAGGTTTGACAGACTCAGAAATTAATAAGCCACTGATAGGTATTGTTAACTCACAGAATGAAGTGGTGCCAGGGCATCTCCATCTTGACACCATTGCTCAGGCAGTAAAAACTGGAGTATTGACTGCTGGTGGTACTCCCTTAGAATTTCCCACTATTGCAGTTTGCGATGGTATTGCCATGAACCACCTAGGAATGAAATATTCTCTTGCTAGCCGAGAGCTTATTGCTGACTCAATAGAAATTATGGCCATCTCCCATGCTTTTGATGGGCTAGTGTTTATCCCAAACTGTGACAAGGTAGTGCCAGGGATGCTGATGGCAGCAGCTAGATTAAACCTTCCATCCATTTTTATTAGTGGAGGACCGATGCTAGCAGGTAGGGTAAATGGCAAAAAGGTTAGCTTAAGTACTGCTTTTGAGGCAGTAGGCTCAGTAGGCGCCGGCAATATGTCCTTAGAGGAGCTGGCAGAAATAGAGGAGAAGGCTTGTCCCGGTTGTGGTTCCTGCTCCGGTATGTTTACCGCCAACTCTATGAACTGTCTCACAGAAGTATTAGGAATGGGGCTTCCGGGGAACGGAACGGTACCTGCGGTAAATGCCAAGAGAATTAGAATGGCAAAAGAAGCAGGCCAGCGGATAATGAGCTTGCTTGAGCAGAACATTCGGCCACTAGATATCATGACTGACAAGGCCTTTGAAAATGCGTTAACAGTAGATATGGCCCTTGGTTGCTCTACCAATACTGTTTTACACATTCCCGCCATTGCTCATGAGGCAGGGGTGGAGCTGGATTTAGATAAAATTAATGCCATCAGTAAGCGTACGCCTCATCTTTGTAAGTTGAGCCCGGCAGGGCATCACCACATTGAAGACTTAGATGAAGCTGGTGGAGTACCGGCAGTTATGGCTGAACTAGCTAGAAAAGGATTATTGGATGAAAGCGCCATTACTGTTACTGGAACAGTAAGCGAGCGCATCAATGATAGCAAGATAATTGACAGCGATGTCATTAGAACAGTAGATAGTCCATATAGTGAGACTGGTGGAATTGCTGTTCTAAAAGGAAACCTAGCACTAGATGGTGCTGTGGTCAAACAGGGGGCTGTAGCTCCAGAGATGCTAGTGCACGAAGGTCCTGCTCGGGTGTTTGAGTCAGAGGAAGAGGCAGTAAAGGCTATTATGAGCGGGGCAATCCAAGCTGGTGATGTATTAGTAATTCGCTACGAAGGTCCTAAAGGAGGTCCGGGCATGAGAGAAATGCTGACACCTACTGCGGCAGTTGCCGGTAGAGGGCTTGATGCCAAGGTTGCCCTCATTACTGACGGTAGATTTTCGGGGGCCACTAGAGGAGCTTCAATCGGCCATATTTCACCAGAAGCAGCAGAGGGTGGTATCATTGCCCTAGTTAAAGAAGGGGACCTAATTTCCATTAATATACCAGGCAGAACCATTGAACTAAAAGTAGACGATGCCACATTAGCTGAGCGAAAGAAGAGCTGGCAGCAGCCAGAACCTAGAGTCAAAAAAGGTTATCTAGCAAGATACAGCAAGATGGTAACATCAGCCAGCACAGGGGCTGTGTTTAAAGATTAATTATAAAGGACATTAGGAGGGAGTAGCATGGAATATACAGGTGCAGAGATACTACTAAAATGCTTAGAGGCTGAGGGTGTAGATACTATTTTTGGAATTCCAGGAGGCTCAGTTTTAGCCATTTATGATGCCATTTACTTCTCAAAGATAAATCATATCTTGACAAGACATGAGCAAGGGGCTGCATTCGCCGCTGAGGGTTATGCTAGAGCTACTGGTAAGCCAGGGGTTGCGTTAGCCACTTCTGGACCTGGAGCTACAAATTTAGTGACTGGAATTGCCAACGCTTTTGTAGACTCAGTGCCACTAATAGCTTTGACTGGGCAGGTGGCAACTGGTGCTATAGGTAAAGACTCCTTCCAAGAGGCTGACATAATAACTATTACAATGCCAATAACAAAGCATAGCTTTTTAGTTAAGGATGTTAATGAATTGTCTGCTGTAATCAAAAAAGCTTTTCATATAGCTACTACAGGTAGGCCAGGACCAGTGTTAATTGATCTGCCAAAGGATGTATTGGCGGCTAAAGCAAAATTTAAGTATCCCGAAGAAGTAAGCTTAAGAAATTATAAATATTTTAAACAGGGGAACAAGGCTCAAATACTGCAGGCAGCAGATTTAATCAGTAAGGCAAAGCGCCCGGTGATTTACGCTGGTGGTGGGGTAGTTTCTTCAAATGCTGACGGAGAGCTACTGCAGCTGGCGGAGACAACAGGGATTCCTGTAACTACTACTATCATGGGACTAGGAGGCTTTCCCGGTACTCATCCGCTATTTATGGGAATGCTGGGGATGCATGGAACTAGAGTGGCTAACTATGCTGTCAGTGAAAGTGACTTAGTAATAGCAATTGGAGCTAGGTTTGATGACCGAGTGACTAGCAGGCTAGACACTTTTGCCACTAAGTCCAAGGTAATTCATATTGATATTGATCCAGCGGAGATAGGTAAAAACGTCAAAGTAGACGTCCCTATCGTCGGTGATGTAAAGCTGGTGCTGGAAGAGCTTAATAAATTAACAAAGAAATTAGAGATAGATGAGTGGCTTGACCAAATCTATTGCTGGCGCAAGGAGTACCCTCTTACCTATAGTAATGATGGAGAGCTGATGAAGCCACAGTTTGTGATAGAAAAGATTTCTGAAGTAACAAACGGGGAAGCTATTATTACTACTGAAGTAGGGCAGCATCAGATGTGGACAGCGCTGTTTTATAAATTTGTCAACAATCGCAGTATGCTTACTTCAGGAGGATTAGGAGCCATGGGCTTCGGGTTGCCGGCAGCTATGGGAGCTCAAGCGGCCTGCCCAGACAAAGTAGTTATAAATATATCTGGGGATGGTAGCCTGCAAATGAACTCTCAGGAGCTAGCTACAATAGTAGAAAACAACTTGCCGGTTATAACTGTGATTGTCAACAATAATTATCTAGGGATGATTCGCCAATGGCAGGATCTGTTTTACGAAAAGCGATATTGCCATAGTTTAATCGATAGGGGCCCTGACTTTATTAAACTGGCAGAAGCCTATGGGGCAGTAGCCAAGCGAGTA
>JAWSUQ010000130.1:0-7215 GCA_033549265.1 Bacillota bacterium | reverse complement strand
CCTGGTCTAATATTAACTCTCCAAAAAAGCAATTCTGCACCTATTTTTGTCATGGCATCCTTTACTACATCATAATCCCCAACAGAAACACCACCCGTGGTGATAACTAAATCATATTGGGATGCTTCTTGCAGCATAGCAGCAGTATCTTCAAGGGAATCTGACACTATCCCCAGTAAAACAGGGTCGCCCCCCAGTTTTTTCACCATAGCAGCTAACGTGTATAAATTGCTATTTCGTATTTTTCCTGGAGCTAGCGGTTCATCAAGATTTATCAATTCATCACCAGTACTTAATAAGGCTATTTTCGGTTTTCTAAACACCTGTACTTTTGAGTATCCTAGAGCTGCTAGCATACCTATTCTTTCGGGGGTTATTATAGTATTGGCGGGAATAACCTGTTCACCTACAGCTACATCTTCTCCAGCAAAAGATATATTGCTGTTAGGCTGTAAAGGCTCAGTTATTTTGACTGTCGTAATAGTAAATTCTGTTTTTTCAAATGGAATAACGGCATCAGCCCCACTAGGTAGGCAAGCTCCAGTAGTGACCTTAATAGCTGTACCTTTGGTTAAGCTTTCATTACTAACTTTACCCGCAGGTACTTCCTCTATAATGTTTAGTGTAATAGGATTATCTTCAGAAGCAGTTGTTAAATCGCTAGTGCATACAGCATACCCATCTAGAGGTGACCTGTTAAAAGGCGGCAAATTTTCTCTGGCAATGATGGGCTCAGCTAAAACTCTATTTAAACTATTAGAGATACAAACTTTTTCATGATTTAGACTAATGGGGTTCTGTAGAATTATATCTCTAGCTTCATCAATAGGAATAAGCTGTCGCATTATTACTACCTCCCCTTACCAAAGAAACAGTGAGGAAAAACGCATTCAGGACATTCTAGGCATAATCCTCCGTGCCCTAATAGGGCTATGTCCCTTTTTGTTAATAATTCCTCAGCTAAAATTCTCGGTAAAATCAAATCGAACACAGTGGTCTTGGCATACATTACGCAGCCTGGCAATCCTACAATCGGTACTTTCCCATAATAAGCTAGTAATAGCATGGACCCTGGCAGTACTGGCGTCCCGTAGGTGATTATTTCTGCCCCGGTAGCTTTAACAGCAGCAGGAGTATTATCATCTGGATCTACAGACATCCCCCCAGTTACAACAACTAGTTCTGCTCCCTCTTCAATTAATTTTATTATTTCATCTGTAATGATCTTTTGGTCGTCTGGAGTAAATACCTGCTTCAAGAGACTACAGTCATATTGTTCCAGCTTTTTACGAACAGCCGGGCCAAAAGCATCCTTAATTCTTCCAGAAAATACTTCATTTCCTGTAGTAACCATACCTACTTGCAATTTCTTCATAGGAAGCACTTGAAGCAGTGATGAATTATTATGGCATAATTTCTCTACAGTCTCAATCTTTGCCTCATCAATCACTAAAGGGATTACTCTAGTCCCTGCCACAATGTCTCCTGTCTTGACAATGCGATTATTGTGCAAGGTAGCTATTGCTATTTGATCAATTGAATTTGCCTGTGTAAGTAAATCTATATTAACTTTTAACAGACCACTAATTTTTGCAATTAAACTGATTTTTCCTTGGTTAGGCTCAGTCAAACTAAGATTATCTCCAATGATAGCCTTAGCTATCCTCTCCGCAGCATCATTTTCATGGATTACTCCATCCTGCTGCTCCCATGCAAAAATATGTTCCTTACCAAGCTTTAATAGCTCTTCCACATCTTCTTCTTTTATTTGGTGCCCTTTCTTAAATGCTCTGCCTTTAAATTCACCAGGCACAATTCTAGTAATATCATGACAGAGGATCATCCCTACCGCCTCTGTTGTCCTGACCTTGATCATTGACCAATATCCTCACTTTCATTTTCTGTTTTTTTAGAGAAGATTTTAGAGAATATTATACTTATTTCATATAACACTAGCATAGGTGCCGCCATTAAAGTAAGCGAAATGGCATCAGGTGGAGTAAGCATAGCAGATATCACTACAATAGCAAAAAGAGCATATTTTCTGTTTTTTGATAAAAATTCAGCATTAACAATCCCTAGCTTAGTTAAGAGCAATATAACTAACGGAAGCTGAAATACTATTCCAAATGGCAGGGAAAAAGATATTAAAAAAGATAAGTATTTGCCTATGGATATCATCGGACTTAGGCCTTCCCCCGATATACCTATTAAAAAGGCTACCGCTAATGGAAAAACCATATAGTACGCAAAAGCAACACCAAGTATAAACAGAAAAAAAGACCCAGGAACAACTAATGTCAAATATTTTTTTTCATTTTGATATAATGCCGGCAAGATAAAGCTCCATAGCTGCCAAAGTATTATCGGCAATGATATTATTAATGCTGCAAAAAAACTTGCTTTAATTTGAGTGATAAAGCCTTCGGTCATACTGATATAGATTAAAGGAATATCCATCTGCTCCATTGGCATTAGCAGAAACTGCAACAAATGTTCTCTAAAGACTCCATAAATCACTATAGTAAAGCCGATGATACTTATAACCGAAACTATAATTACCCTTCGCAGCTCTTCCAAATGTCCAACTAGTGACATGCTTTTCTCGTTTGACACCTTATGTTCCCCCATTCATTAGTAAGTTCGAAGATCTAAGCCTATACTTTATAAGTTAGCGTTTTATTCTGAGTATAAAAAAAGCTCTTCTAAGTCTTAACAAGACAAACAAGAGCTTAACAACAGCTTACCTGTTTGTCCCCTTTCCCTGCAGGAGGCGTAGTCGTTTCCGATACTTATAAAACATAAGTAAGCTACACCCTGTGAACAAAGTTCAGGCTAGACTACCATCGACATAGGTCCTAAGGTAGGATAGCTCGGAGACATTGAAACTGTATAAATATTTATACATTTATGTTGCTTCAAATGCTTATTCGAGAACAATTACACAAATTCCTGCCAAAAAATATAACTATTTATAAATTTTCCTTTAACATAAAAAGAGCGGCCATTCGACCAGTTTTACCCTGGTCACCACGATAGCTGAAAAATACATCGTGGTGGCATTGAGTACAGAAGCTTGACACACTTATATTTTTTTCTTTAATTCCTGCATCCGTTAATTGGAGCCATAGAAGTAGCTTTAAATTTAGCAGCCATTTATTTTTTTCATCAGGAATTAGTATTTTTTTCAAATAGTTGGGATATTTCTCATTAGTGACACTATAAATATGCTCATCAACCTGATAGCAACACTGACCTATCCCTGGACCTATTGATATCAGGAGATTAGAAACCCGAGAGCCATATTCCTGTTGCATATTCATTATGGTTTTTAAGGCTATACCGCTATAAGCACCACGCCATCCAGCATGAGCTAACCCTATTGCCTTTTGGACCGGGTCAAATATATAAACAGGAATGCAATCAGCGTAAAAAGTAACAAGAGGACTCCCAACTGCGTCGGTAATCATAGCATCGGCTTCAGCAATTACTGTTTTTAAGTCTAAAGAGCCTTTACCCTTATGTCTTGCTGTTACTTTGACCACCTTGTCACTATGAATTTGATTAAGGGTAACCCAATCTTCAACAGGTATTTCCAAATAATCACTGAAAATTTTTCTATTTCTAATAACTTCATTAGGGTCGTCACCTACGTGTAAGCCCATATTTAAGCTGCTGTAATAATGTTGACTTACACCTCCTAATCTCGTAGAAAAGGCTTGTACTACTTCTTTGTTATCTTTAAATAAATAATCTTGACAGATTTTTGTATTACCATATACATTAACTTGCCAGCAGTCTCTCATTTAGCAAGCTCCTTTCTTTATCATCTTTAATTATACTATAGCTAAAATTAATCTGCAAACATCCATAATATGAAAAAGCTTGAGCTTTTATAACAGCCCAAGCCTATTTAAACTTTATATTTATTCATGAAGGGGATTAGTGAAGTTATTTAATTCCACCAAAATCACGTCAACACCAATTTTTTTTATATTTTCCCAAGTGATAATTGTGTCATCACTTCTGCTAAAAAAGCCAAACAAGCTTCCATTTCCCGGCAATACTAAGGCTTTAACTCTTCCTTTCTCAATATCTAATTCAATATCTTTAATTTGCCCAAGTCTTCTTCCATCTAGAACGTTTATTACATCTCGTTGCCTTAAATCACTTATTTTAACCACACTCCCACCTCCCTATACAAATAGTATATGTACTAATATAGAGAGATGTTCCTAAAGAGTTAAAAAAATATGACAAGCTAATTCTTAGTAGTTCATTACTGGTGTTGCCAAAAGATTTGAAGTATTAAAAGCCTGCTCAAGCTGACTAGTTTGATTATATAGAGCCAAACTTATAACAATTGTGAGAATTAAAATAAGTATTCCCAAATTCCTATATCTCAACTTTCAACACCTCTTTTAAACATATTTTTTCATATGATTTAGGGCAGCTTTTTCCAAACGAGAAACCTGGGCTTGGGAGATACCAATCTCATCAGCTACCTCCATTTGCGTCTTTCCTTCAAAAAACCTTAATGTTAAGATTAATTTTTCTCTATCACTCAGTTTTCTTAATGCTTCTTTAACGGCTATCCCTTCAAGCCAATTAACATCTTGATTTTTCTCATCACCTACCTGGTCCATAACAAAAATCGGATCGCCCCCATCATGATAAATAGGTTCAAACAATGAAATAGGCTCTTGAATAGCATCTAGGGCAAATACTATTTCTTCCCTAGGGATATGTAACTCATCAGCAATTTCATTAATAGAAGGCTCACGGGAATGCTTATTAACTAAGGCATCTCTCACCTGCAGAGCTTTATATGCTACGTCTCGCAAAGACCTACTCACTCTAATTGGGTTATTGTCCCGCAGATATCTTCTAATTTCTCCAATTATCATAGGTACTGCATAGGTAGAAAATTTAACGTTTTGGCTTAGGTCAAAATTGTCAATTGCTTTCATTAATCCTATACAGCCTACTTGAAATAAGTCATCAACGTATTCTCCTCTATTTGTAAACCTTTGGATAACACTTAGCACTAATCGTAAATTACCACTAATTAACTGTTCTCTTGATTCTATATTTCCAGCCTGCATCTCTTCAAATAGCTTTCTCATCTGTTGGTTCTTAAGTACTGGCAATTTAGAGGTATTAACACCACAAATTTCCACTTTGTTTACTAGCATTGGAAAACCTCCAGTTGTGAAACATGTTATTCCGGTGATATTTTAATTATTTCCAATGGAGGTCATTTTATTCACTATCAGAGTATTATTCCATTCTATTTATCTCTTTCTTAAGCCGTTTTATAATTCTCTTCTCTAGTCTTGAAATATAAGACTGAGATATACCTAACAAATCTGCAACCTCTTTTTGGGTTTTCTCTACGCCGTTTTTTAAACCAAATCTCAACTCCATTATTCTTTTTTCCCGAGCCGACAGCTTTAACATAGCAGCATATAGCAGCTTTTTATCTACTTCTTCCTCAATGGACTTATAAATTATGTCATTTTCAGTACCTAACACATCTGAGAGGAGTAGTTCATTACCGTCCCAGTCTATATTCAGAGGTTCATCAAAAGATACCTCTGTCCTAGTTTTATTATTTCGTCTTAAATACATTAGTATTTCATTCTCAATACATCTAGATGCATAGGTAGCTAGTTTAATTTTCTTGGCTGGATCAAAAGTGTTGACAGCTTTGATCAATCCGATGGTGCCAATTGAAACCAAGTCTTCGATACCAATGCCTGTATTTTCAAACTTTCTAGCAATATATACAACTAGCCTTAAGTTTCTTTCTATAAGGATTGTTTTTACGCCTTGATCACCAGTTTCTAGCTTTGCCAGCAGGTAATTTTCCTCATCATTCGATAATGGAGGGGGTAATGCCTCACTACTGCCAACATAATGAACTTCTTGATATAGACCAATTTTACGTAGCAGCTTAATATAAATAATCCTGATTCTTAACCTCATAATTGTCAATTTCTTTTGTAGCAAGGAAATACCCTCCTTAATCTTTATCGGCACGTACTGGCGATAAGAAAGTCTTTATTTACTGCACTAACCGAGGATTAACTAACGCATTATAGCTATTATCAGGACAAAGAGCTTTCTCACAAAGGCCAATAATTACATTAGTTTTATTTAGACAATCCCCTTCACTCTCAAGTACTACTAAGTCAGGCTTGAATCCAATCATTATCCCAAACTCTTTGCCCACTGAAGAAAAAGGAATCACTCTAAGCCTTTTACCCCATAAATCTGTACCAAATAGATCTGCAACTTTGTTAAGGTCTAAGTTTTCATTTTCACCCATAATGTCAGCAAATTTTTCCGGCAAAAGCTCTCGGAGAGCAGTGCTTTCTACCACTATAACTGGATTACCTGTAATAGGATCTGTCAAGTGATTACCTGTATCAATTAAACCTGTGACCTTAGACTCTCTCCCATCTAAATTAATGATTACTGTTAACAAAAAGTTCCTGGTAGTTAATAATCCCATCAGCCAGTTTTTTAAGGGCTTGATAATTAGAATGATAACAATCACTCCTAAAAATAGGCTAAAGCTATTAATTTGCGGGAGATTCCCTAATACAGTATTAACACTTGCATCTATGAACATATTACTAATACTGAGAATAACCCCTCCTAATGCAAAAGCAACAAAATACATACATAGTAAATATTTGATGACGATGTTTCTTTTCAGGTTTCCTACGCTTATTAAGCTTAAGACAATTGATATAATTATTGTAGGTAGAAATGTAAACATCCACTCAATCTCCGTTGTGGTTGCCAATAGGACATATCCTGCTCCTAAAATAGCCGCGAGACACAGCCTTGATATAGAGATTTTTAACCCTAGTAATAGTCCGGCCGTAGAAAGAATAGTTAAATTCATAAAAAAGTTTAAAACAAATAATAAATCTAAATATAAAACCACCAGGGTTACACTCCTTGCCGGTATGTCCTTCCTTTATTATATAGGATGTGTATTCAGAATTATGTCAGATTATGCGGTTAAACAATAAAAAAACCTGATGATTTTGTAAAATAAAAACGTCTTTACATTAAAGGGAATACTACCTCTAAAGTAAAGACGTCTTTTTGTGCTTTAACAACTATTTTCTTCTCAAAAATGCTGGAATATCTAAATCATCATTATCAAAAGACTTAAAGTTAAAATCAATGGATTTCTTT
>JAWSUQ010000129.1:0-7441 GCA_033549265.1 Bacillota bacterium | reverse complement strand
TTTGTTAGCCTATTGGACTTTTTATAGTAAAGGGAAATTAACTCCGCTAGTTCATCAAGAAATAAAATGGCTAAAAAGGGAGGAGCTAGCTAATCATACTTATTCGCCAGCAGATATTCCTTTAGTAGAGAAGTTAATCACCACACCACTAAGGTGGGAGGAATTTGCATTATAAAGCAATAAAATTTTTAGTAAATAAAAAAACAGTATAAAAGGAGGCCTGGAAGGGAAATGCAAATTAAAAGTGTAGAGTTACCTGGCATAGGTAAAAAATACAGCTTAGATATGGCTGACGGCCATACTATTGTAATCATTATCCATCACACTGGGCGGCGCGAGCTTTATTTTATGGATGACATAGATGATGATGAACCAGCATTTACCGTAGAATTAAACGATGAAGCCGCTAGAAAAGTAGGCACCATATTATTAGGTGCTGATTATCAACCTGTAGTGGATGAGAGAGTAGAAATTATGCAAAAAAATATTCTGGTAGAATGGATTAAGCTGCATGGTAAGTCACAGTTAGTAAATAAGAACATCAAGGATGCTAGAATTAGAACCTTGACGGGAGCTACCATCATTGGTATTCAACGGGGCGCGGAGATAATTGGCAGCCCAGACATTAATGTAGTACTGCTGGCTGGAGACATATTAATGAGTATCGGTAAAAAGGATCAAATAAAGAAGCTGGAGGCATTGTGTAAGGGGGAGGAGTGATGAGCTGATGATGGAGCAGTGGCCATTTCTGCTGATGGGGGGCATCATGCTCATAATGTTTTTTGGCATTAGCTATACCTCTCAAAGGCTGAGAATGCCTTCAGTACTGGCATATATAGTGATAGGAATTATCTTAGCAGGAGTTATTACTCAAGATAAAGAACTTCATATAATTGCTGAAATTGGAATTGTGCTATTGTTTTTTATTCTTGGCTTAGAGTTTCCTTTAACAAGGATGATGGAAATATCTAAGAAGGTTTGGCCTGCAGGGCTTTTAGATGTCTTCTTAAACTTAGGGCTAGGCTTTGGAATTGCCTATGTTTTTGGTCTTGATTTGATGTCAGCCTTTCTAATTGGTGCAGTGGTGTATGCCTCTAGTTCTTCTATTACTGCCAAGCTTCTGGAAGAAAAGAAAAGGTTAGCCAATCCTGAAGCAGAATTTATTTTAGCTTTATTAATTTTTGAGGATTTAGTAGCGCCTATCTTGGTTTCATTTTTGGCAGGAGTCTACTCGGGGACAGAGGCTACTACTCAATTTTTACTTATTTTACTAATCAAAATTATTGGAATGACAGTGGGAGCTATAATTATTGGCTATTATGGCTTTAAGAAGCTGGGCAACTTTGTAGAGAAATACTTAGAAAAGGACTTTATGCCTTTGCTAGCAGTAGGGATTGCCTTCGGTTACGCTGGGCTAGCATTAACCTTAGGATTGTCAGAGGTCCTAGGGGCTTTTCTAGCTGGAGTGATGCTATCAGAGACAGGGAAGGCAAAAGATTTGGAGCATCTGATTTTGCCAGCCAGGGATTTAACCTTGCCCTTCTTTTTCTTTTGGTTTGGCACAACCATTTCCTTTGGAGAAGGTATTTCCATGTTTGGTTTGCTTTTAATATTAGTAGTATGGTCTATAATTGGCAAGCTGCTAGTTGGGTTCTATGGAGGAAGGGCCTATGGCCTAACACCAAAGGTCGCAATAAGAGCGGGGTTGTCCCTTGGGCAGCGAGGAGAATTTTCGGCAATCATTGCCGCACTAGCGCCGCCTTCCTTGAGAATTTTTAGCGGTATATATATTCTGGCAACTGCATTTATTGGTGTGTATTTGTTTAATAAGGCTCCAGAATGGGCTAAAGCAATTAACCTTAGATATTTTAAGACCAACAGCCAGAAAAGCACATCCTCTTAATATGATAAAAATATATGAGAAAGGATGGGGACTATGAAATTAGCCATTTTTGATTTTGATGGTACCTTGTTTCCCTTTGATACTTTTTCATTTGTAGTGTCACAACTTAAAAAGCATCCACAATATAAGTCGAGATATCATAAATTCATGATAGGTTTCTTACCCACTTATATTTTATATAAACTTAAAGTACTAGCTAGAAATAAAATGGTTAATACTGCTACTAAGCAGCTTATTGCTGCTTTAGATGGAATGACAAGAGATGAACTTTATTATTTCTATGAAAAGGTATATTCGGTCATGAAGAGCCGCATTAACAAGCAAGTGGCCAATGAAGTGGCAGATAGCAAGGCGATGGGCTTTCACCCTATTATTGTGTCGGGGGCAGTCTGCCCCTTATTGGAGTATGTTGGTAAAGAGCTGGCAATTGACACTATTATTGGAACAGAAATACCAATTAAAAACGGAAGAGTAAATGCCAACACTGAAATAGACCACATTTTTGGTCCAAGAAAGCTGACAAAACTGTTAGAAATATATCCTCAGGAAAAAGTAGACTGGGGTAGTAGTTGTGCATATGCAGATAGTTTTTCGGATTTAGATATACTGGAGCTAGTAGGGAGTCCTGTAGCAGTACAGCCTGATGAACGGCTAGCAGAGATTGCTAATAATAAGGGTTGGAAAATCATTAGCTAAAATAAATGTAACATATTAGATAAAACCAACCTCCGGAGGAATAAGATGAGTAAATTGCCAAGTAAAGAAGAAAAAGCGTCTTATGTACAAGGAATGTTTGATTCTATAGCAGCTAGGTATGATCTGCTTAACTCCATTATGTCCTTTGGTTTCGATAAATCATGGCGTAGATTTGCAGTTAAGAGAGCTGAACCAAAGGCAGGGGGGAATTGCTTAGATATTTGTTGTGGCACAGGTATGATTACTATGGAACTAGCGAAGGTAGTAGGTAATGATGGAAAGGTAACGGGATTAGATTTTTCTGAGAATATGTTGAAGGTGGCTCAAAGCAATATCGAGGAATTTCCATTAAAGGACAGCATCACCCTAATTCAAGGAAATGCCATGGAGCTGCCTTTTCCTGATAACAGCTTTGACTGCGTAACAGTAGGTTGGGGTTTGAGGAACGTTCCAGATATTTATCAGGTAGTAAAGGAAATGAGACGGGTAATAATACCAGGAGGTAAAGTAGTATCACTAGACATGGCTAAGCCTACAGCTCCGGTGTTCAAACAGGGCTATTGGCTCTACTTTGACAAGCTAGTTCCATTAATGGGCAAAATATGGGCTGGCAAAAAATCAGCCTATGATTATTTGCACAATTCTTCAGTTGAATTTCCTGCCCAAGCTGAGCTAGCACAAATTTTTGCAAAAGTAGGGCTACAGGAAACAAGGTATCATAATCTGCTTGGTGGAGTAGTGGCAGTAGTGGAAGGTAGAAAGTAATTTACTGCTAATCGCATATAACGATATACCTAACAGCTGCCTCTAAGATAACATTTTCATTTAAATGATCATTGTTGATACGAATCATCCCTACAACACCGATATCGTTCTTCCAATCTAAATAGCTTTCGGTAAAGTGTTGGGCTGCCGCTTCTGAATATGGATCATGATAATGCTGTACATTATCTAGATAGATGGCTCGAGGAATTTCTAATATCTTATGCTTAACCTCAAAGCAGAATCCGTCGTGCTCCGTTTCCTTGACCTGCTGTAATAAGTCCATCATTTTCACCCCCATTAAACAAAATACGAAGTAAAAGTGGACAGTGATTTTAATAAATCACTGTCACTAAATGAGGTTCACTTTATACTCTCAAGTCTAAGAAAGAAATGAACTGGCAGATTGACACTGCTTAATACATGCATCTATAGATAAAAAAGCCTTATTTAGCTCATCTTTAACCTGAGGGTTATGAGTAGTATCAGCTAAATTACGAATACTGTTTTGGGTGTTTTGGCACATATCTATACATGATATCATTGCCTGAGAAGGTTTAATTGGCATCGATTTCCCTCCATTCTACTTTAGATTAATTTGTTAGCGGCTATTATTTAATGCTGCTTCACATTGCTTAATACATACGTCTAATGAGTGCAAAGCCATATTGAGTTCATCCTTAGCTCTTTGATTATAAGCATGCTGATTAATTTCCTTAATATCATCAAGGGTATTTTTGCAATGAGAGATACACGATTGAATAGAGTGACTTTCTTTTATCAAAGTTTTCACCTCCTTATTCCATTACTATATTTATTTTGATGCTAACAAACAGGTTTTATCCAAAGTTCAATTGCTAATTTATGCTACATTAAGATAATTTTGATAATAAAAGAAGCTATCGGCACTAAGACCAATAGCTTTTTATCAAATTAATTATGGGTTGTTTTTTTCCGTCCCTGTCTCGAACGGGGGCGAGGATTATTAGTTGGCCCTCCTGAAGGCTTCTTTGGACCAGAGGGCTGCTTTTTGTTGCGTTGGAAGCCTTTAATTGCTCGATAAACTACATCTACATACTGATTTGGTATTTCTACCAAAGTAGTGCCGGAGTGGATTTCGATATCGCCAATTTGCCGAGGCGTTAACTCGGTTTTTGCTGTTAAAAAGTTAACTAATTCCTTTGGTTTTACTCCTTGAGCCCTTCCTAAGGGTAGTTGTACCTGAACGGTTTCACCAGAAATGTCAGCAAGCTGTGCCGTTTCTAGCTGTCGACCCTGATTTGCAAGGATTTTTAGTGCTGCAGCCACCAGATAAGTAGAATCATTCTCTTGAAGAATTTGATTAGCCTGCTCTAAATATTCTGAAAGGGGCTCCTTAGATGCGTCGATTAGCTGCTCTGCCAACGCCTCTTGCCTTTTTTGTAAGGCCTCTTCGTATGTAGGCAGGAAGTTGCGTTTGATTTTTTTATTAATATGACGTTCAATGAACTTTAACTGCTTATGTTCCCTCGGCTCTACTAAGGTTAAGGCAACTCCTTTTCGGCCCGCTCGACCGGTTCTACCAATGCGGTGCACATAGCTGTCTGTATCTTGAGGAATATCAAAGTTAATAACATGAGTCACGTGATTAATATCCAAACCTCTTGCTGCCACATCTGTTGCTACAAGAATTTCTATATTACCCTGTCGAAAGCGGCGTGTTACTAGATCCCGTTCCCGCTGTGACATGTCTCCATGTAGAGCATCTGCTGAATATCCTCGCACATCCAATGCAGCAACCAACTCATCAACGCCTTTTTTAGTACGGCAGAAAATCATACTGACAGGGGGCTGTTCAACATCTAAGATGCGGCATAGTGTTTCTACCTTTTGGCGAGGATTGACCTCATAATAGCCTTGCTCAATTAATGGCACAGTAAGTCCTGGACCTTTAATAGCAATGTTTTCAGGGTTGTTCATGAATTTTAGAGCTAATTGGTATATCGGTCCCGGAAAAGTTGCAGAAAACAAAAAGGTTTGCCTTTCCGTGGGACAGTTTGACAAAATAGACTCAATATCTTCTAAGAAACCCATATCTAGCATTTCATCTGCTTCATCTAGTACCACATACTTTAACGTATTCAATTTAATAGTTTTCCGATTTAAATGGTCTAGCAATCTACCTGGAGTACCTACCACGATCTGGGGATGCTTTTTTAAGGCTTTTATTTGGATATCGATAGACTGACCACCATAGACAGCTAGGACTTGCACCCTTTGGTTTTTACCCAGGGAAGCAATTTCTTGCGCCACCTGTACCGCCAATTCTCTAGTGGGACAAATTACCAACCCCTGTATTCCATCTTCTGTTTTTAACTGATTGAGCATTGGCAAGCCAAAAGCCGCTGTTTTACCTGTCCCTGTTTGAGCTTGCCCGATAATATCTTTGCCTGCTAGGGCCAAGGGAATAGCTGCAGATTGAATCGGAGTGGGGTCTTCAAAGCCTTTTTCAAGGATTGCCTTCAACAAGGGCTCTGCTAAACCCATTTCTTTAAAATTCATAGCCAAAATTTCTCACCTTCCTGTTATCTAATATTACATAGCATTTGCTATAAAAAATGTTCTTTTTGTAGTTTTTCCCATGTCTACTAAATTTACCACAAAAAATCTAATAGGGCAAGAAATTTATCTACTTTTGCAGGTACAAGCATTAAAAAAGCGAATCTTATAATAATTACAATGCTTTTTGGCTACCAAAAACGGAAAGTGTTTTTTTTAGATTTTAGGTTTTCAGAATTATTGCTCAGAAGATAAGCTTTCCTTTTTTCTAGTAAGTCTAATAAATCATGAACACCACTGGATCCCCTAGATATTAATAAGGCAAAAAGAATTTGGCCAAGCCAGGGAGGGGTATCCAGCTGAGGATTTAATATAGTACTGTCCAGTAGCTGGAGCAGATCAGATTTGGTAAAGAAAGCAATGATAAAACTTATTATCAAAACCGACAGCTGATCAAGCCAATCTGGAACAGTCTGTAAAACATGTTCTAAAACAGCCTTTTTAATCATTTGATTGCATATTTGAACTAAACTTGCAATTAAAGCTAATTCAGCAATTAAATCCAATTTTATCATCTCCTTATTATTATTTTAAATTTCAATGTATTTTATGAAACCAAATTAGCATAGGTTCCTTAAACAGGAAGGAGCGATATAACATGGGGAAAGTATTAATTACATCTTCCTACCCTCAATTTGCCAAAAAGGTGAGAGCTATCTGCCAGGAGCAAAGGGTAGATGCAATTGTGATAGAAACGGTTTTAGAGGACGCTGTCAGACAAGCCAAAAAACTTTGTCAAGAAGTAGATATAGATGTGATAATTAGTAGGGCAGGGACAGCTAAGGCACTGAGCCAAGCTGTAAGCATTCCTATAGTAACAGCAGAAGCAAGTGATTTTGATATTCTTGACGCCCTCTGGAAAGCAAAGTCAATAGATAGCAAAATTGCATATTTAGGCTATAACTACGATGACTATAGCCAAGACTTTGCTAAACTTCAAAAAATCATTGGTGTTCAGGTGAAGCAGTTTGCCTATGAAAACTCGGAACAAATAGAAGCAAGAGTAAATCAAGTTAAGCAAGAGGGATTTAGAGTAATAGTATGCGGTGGATATGGAGCAATAAAAAGAGCTAGAGAGCTTGGGATTGCAGGTTTTATTGTTTATTCCAGTGAAAGAACAATTCTTCAGGCTATTAAAAGAGCCCAAAATGTAATTAATATTAGACAAAAAGATCAAGAGCATAATTTGCGCCTTAATGCTATTATTAGTAATATTCAAGATGGAATAGTTTCCCTAGACGAGAAAAATGATATTATGTTTATAAATAAATCGGCCCTCAAATTGTTAGATATTAAGAGTAATATTCCTATTGATGCATATAACCAAAGCCAAAAAAAAATTAACATTTCTGAAATAGCTCCAATAAAGCAAATGGCAGCACTGTTAAATCAGCCAAAGGCTTATACTGGTGAACTAGTGGAGAAGGCTGGACTGATATTGAACTCTCTTCCGGTTCAGGTGCAGGGAACAGACTTTGGCAG